>DATHAN010000166.1:0-2980 GCA_035296645.1 Thermoleophilaceae bacterium | reverse complement strand
GGTCACGTCGTAGCGCTTGAGCTCGCCCGTCCCCCAGCACGAGACGTACAGCGTCGAGTCGTCGACCGACAGCGCGATGTCGGTCACGAGCGGCGGGACCGCTCCGAACGGCTTGAGCGCCTCGGGGAGCTGGTCGACCTCGGCCGGCTCGGGCGGGATCTCGATCACCTTGCGCGCGCCGACGCTCCCGTTGTCGTGGCTCCACAGCCACACCGACGCCGACAGGTCGGCGGTCGACACGACGACGCCCACGAACCCGTACGGCTTGGTGGGGTCGTGCGCGGGGCGCAGCTCGAGGACCATCTGCTGCTCGGCGCCGAGGTCGATCGCCTGCGTGTGGCGCCGGCGGCGCAGGTCCCAGACGTGCAGGCGGTGGCCGTACTCCCCCCCCAGCAGCAGTTCGGGGAGCAGCCCGTCCTCGACCATGTTGGGGAAGCCCCACTCGCTCGTGAGCATGGTGTCGTAGCCGATGTTCCACCACGCGTCGTAGGCGAGCTCCTGTGGGCCGCGGTCAACCTCCCACCGTCCGAGCGGGCTGAAGTCGTCGTGGTCGAGTAGGAGCACTCCGCCCGGTCCGCCGCCGTCGGGCGCCCCGAGCGCGCTCACGTACAGCCCGTCCGGGCCGCAGTGGACGGTATGCGGGCGGCTGTAGCCCGTGCGGCGGCCGAGATCGTCGGCCTCGATCACCTTGACGAGCTTCGGCTGCGCCGGGTCGTCCTTGACGTCGACCACGTGGGTGCGCGAGGAGCGCAGACCCGGGACGAGGAGGTAGCGGCGCTCGACGTGTGGGTGCGGCGCCCACGGGCACAGCGCCGACGAGCACGCGTTCCAGCCGAAGTGGTGGAGCTCGTCGCCGACGTTCGGCATCTCGAGGCGGTTGACCAGCTGCCCGTAGCTCGACGACTCGCCGTTCACGTCGACCACCCCGAGGGCGTCGGGCGCGGACGGCTTCCCGTCGTCGCTCGTGTTGAGGGTGACGACGTAGGCGAGCTCCTCGGCCGGCGCCTCGGCGGCGCTGCGGGGCGAGGGGTAGAAGGAGGGGTCGGGCTTCCAGGTCGGCATGGGTCCTCCGGGCGGTGGAGCGAATAGGTCTAGAGCCGGCCGGATTTTGGCATATCGGTGGAGGACCTCGCCGCCCGCCGGTGTCGGGGCGACCGGAGCTTCGGTCAGGCCAGCGCCCGCGACACATCGCGGCGCGCCGGAGTACGGTTCGACTCAGCTCGATGAGCCCGCGACGAGGGGAGAGGCGGCGACGGGGGCGCCGGGGCCGACGCCCGGCGATCGCCAGCGCCATCGCGGCCTGCGTCGTGCTCCTCGTTGCCTTGGGTTCCGCCGCGGCGAGCGCCCAGATCGGCGCGAACCTCCAGCCGCACCCCGTGCCCCGGTGCTCGCAGGCGGGCTTTCCCTGCATCGACGACACCCTGCGCCACATGGAGCGCCTCCAGCGCAAGCTGGGGTGCGATCACCGCGCGGTCTTCGCCACCACCTACCTCATCCTCACGCGCGAGTTCGATGAGGTGCTGCGCGAGCAGCCCGACTTCTTCCGCCACCGCGGGTGGATGATCTACCAGGACACGATGTTCGCGAACATGTACTTCCGCCCGGTCGCCGAGTACGTCGCGCGGCGACCGGCGCCGGAGGCGTGGCGGATCGCCTTTGACACGGCGGGTCGACGCGACGCCAACGCCGGCCAGGACATGTTGCTCGGGATCAATGCGCACGTGCAGCGCGACTTCCCGTACATGCTCGCCGAGCTCGGGACCCGCACCCCGGACGGCACGTCGCGCAAGCCCGACCACGACCGCGTGAACCAGATCCTCGCGCGGGCGTACGAGCCTGTCGTGCGCACGATCGGCCGCTGGTACGACCCGACGATCACCACGACCAACTCGGGCTGGACCCCCGCCGACAACGTCGGAGGGCTCGCGCTGGTCCGCGGGTGGCGCGAGGGGGCGTGGCGCAACGCCGAGCGCCTGCTCGCGGCACGGACGGCCGCCGAGCGAAAAGCGGTCGAGCTCTCGATCGAGCAGAACGCCGCGAATTGGGCCCGGTCGATCGCCGGGGGCGAGCAGCCGGGGTATCGCGAGCGCCGGGACGCCTACTGCGCGCGCAGGCTCCCGTTCGCCGCGCAGGCGCCCAAGCCGCCGTTCGCCCTCGAGCTCGACGTCGAGCCTTCGCGGGCGCGCGCCGGGCACGAGCAGGGCTTCCGGTTCCGCGCCGCCGTTACCTCGACCGGGTGGTGGTACGCCCCGGTCGGCGGCGCGTCCATGCGCTTCGCCGGGCGCTCCGCACGAACCGACGCCCGAGGCTTCGCGGCCATCGTTGCGCGCCTGTCGGCGGGCGAGCACACGCCCGTCGCTCGCCGCGACGGCCTCCGCCCGGGGCGGGCGACCGTGCGCGCGGGCGCGGGCGTCGAGGGTGGCACCGCCGGCTCGCCCGCCGACGACGTGCTGGTGGGCACGCCCGGCGACGACGTCATCCACTGCGGCTCGGGGAACGACCGAGTCGACGCCCGCGGCGGCGACGACACGGTCTGCGGCTCCGGCGACGACACGGTCCTGGGCGGATCCGGGAACGATCGCCTCCACGGCCAGTCCGGCGACGACACCCTTGCCGGCGGGCCGGGCGACGACCTGCTCCGCGGCGCCTCGGGCGACGACCGCCTGATCGGCGGCCCCGGACGGGATAGGCGCTGACGAGGCTCGGCAGGCGTTGCCGCCGCCGAGGGGCGTTCCCTTACGCCTTCGGGCCTCCAACGCCTACGCGCCGAGGGCGCGCCCGGTGCTCACCGGCGCGCGGAAGGGGCTGCCACGACAGCGCGCGGCGCTGGTGCGTCATGGGCCCTGGGAGGGCGGCGGTGGCGGAGGCGGATTCCCGCTCGCCGGGCTTTGCGGATCGCTAGGCCTATCGGGAAAGTCCGGCCTGCGCGGGTCGCCCGCCGGTGAGGTGGCTGGACCCGGAGCGGTCGGAGCAGCGCCGG
>DATHAN010000165.1:0-5501 GCA_035296645.1 Thermoleophilaceae bacterium | reverse complement strand
GCCGCCCGCTTGTAGATCTCGTTGATCGTCGGGCCGTCGCCGCCCCTGTCGGCGGCGGGCTGCACGAGCGGGGCCTGCGTATAGGCCGGGCCCGAGCTCTCGCCGCCCGCCCCGATCACCCCGGTCGCGAGCAGGATCGCGCCGGCGACGAGGACGACGAGCCCACCGAGTACGCCGGACAGGAGGGTCTGTGCGCGGAGGGACCTGGTCATGGGCGCAGTTCTAGAGCGGGTGCCTTAAGTGGCGATAAAGCCCGTCATTCCGACATCCGGCCGGGGCGCGCGAGCGCCGTGAGCCGCGCCGGCGGAAGCGCCCACAGCCCGCGGGCGCGCCCGATCGGGCCGTGTCCCGCGGTCAGCGAGCGCCGCAGCTCGCGCCGCTCGAGCCGCGACGGCGCGGCGGCCGGGTGCGCCGAGAAGCGCCACTCGCGCAACCGCCGGGCGTAGCCGGCGGCCGGCGGCCCGGCCGCGGCTGCCAGCCGGGGCTCGAGCTCGGCTAGGGTGACCGGGGGCGGAAGGGTCCACCCGAGCCGCTCGAGCGCGGTGCGCAGCTCCGCCACCGCGTCGGCGGGCGAGGGGCCGCGCGCCGCGCGCCCGCGCAGGCGCGGCAGGAGCAGGAAGCGCACGGCCGCCGCCGCGGCCGCGGCGATCAGCAGGAAGAGGAGGATCGGAGGGCCGGCCTGGTTCGCGGAACCCGAGCCGCGCGGCGCGCCCCCGCGGCTTTGACGCTCGCCTCCTCCCCCGCCGCGGTTGCGGCCCTCTCCACCATCGGACTCGCGCCGCGACCCAGCACGGAAGCCGCGCTCGCGGCGCGTGCGCTCTGCGCGATCGCGGCTCCGGCGCGTCTCACCGGTCACCCGGCGGGGAACGCGCCGGCGCTCGTCGGTGGCCACGCGCGAGCGTCCCCCCTGCCGCGGCTCCTTCGGACCCTGGGCGACCTCGCGCG
The DNA here is from genome assembly GCA_035296645.1 of Thermoleophilaceae bacterium. Taxonomy (GTDB): domain Bacteria; phylum Actinomycetota; class Thermoleophilia; order Solirubrobacterales; family Thermoleophilaceae; genus JACCUC01. The sequence goes on along the minus strand of DATHAN010000165.1, from coordinate 4,556 downwards.
TGCCGGAGCCTCCCTCGATCAGCGGGCGCTCGGGCGCGATCGCCGCGGCGAGCGGGAGCGCCGCGAGGCCGGCGGCGAGCACCGCCCCGGCGCCCGTGAGCGCGGCGGCCGGGCGCGCGTGCGACAGCCGCGGCAGGAACAGCCACGCCGCGAGCAGGAGCAGGAGCGCCCCACCGCGCGCGGCGTTGTCGGGAAGCGGGTGCTGGGCGGCCGCGAGCCCGAACAGGGTGAGGAGCAGGAGCAGGGCGCCGCCGCGACGCACCGCCGCGGCCTCCGGACCGCCGGGGCCGGGGGCCGGCGGCCACAAGGCGAATGCGGCCGCCGGCACCGAGATTAGCGGGATGGCGAGCAGGATCGTGAGCCGCACCCATCCGCTCGTACCTGCGTACGGCCACCGCGCCTGCGGCACCCCTCCGAATCCGCGGTCGAGGCCGGCGACGAGCTCGCCCCAGCCCGCCGGGGCGAGCAGGTCGGGCGGGATGCCGACCGCGACGAGGGCGGCGAGCGCCGCGACGACCACCGCGCTCACTCGCACGAGCCGGGCGAGCGCCCGATGCGCCGGCTCGAGCCGGGCGCTCAGCGCGAGCACGATCCCGAGGACGGTGGCGATCGCCACCACCAGCACGACCTCCGCCACCGGGGGACTGGCCAGGAGGCCCGCCCAGTGGGCGGCGGCGAAGCCGCACATCGGCGCGAAGACCGCGGCGGTGAGCGCCGCCGAGGTATCGGACCGGCGCACCGCGCTCATGCGGCCACCCGCCGCGAGGGTCGGTCGAGGCGCCGGCCCGAGCAGCCGGCGACGGTGAACGGCGCGCTCGCCCCGGCCATAGACGGTCCGGGCTCGACGAGAAAGCGCGCCGACCCCGCCGCGCGCGCAAGCGTGGGTGGCACGCGGCCGCCACCGGACCCGGCCACGCGACCGGTCACCCAGAACACCGCGCCGGTGCGCGCGAAGCGGGCAGGGAGGATCGGGCTCGGGCCCGCGGCGACGAGCGCGAGCCGGGCGTGCAGCGTTGGCCAGGCCGAGAGCACCGCGTCGACGTGCGATGGGCGCCGCTCGCCGGGAAGCAGCAGGTCGCAGCCGCCCGCGCGGGCGAGCACGACGCACAGCGACGCCGCCGCCCGGACCGCCATGTCGAGCGCCTCGGTCGACGAGGGCTCGGCCGCGTCGACGACGACGAGCGGGCGGCGGTCGGTCTCGGGGAGCAGGGTGCGCTCGATGAGCTTGCCGGTGCGCGCGACGGCCGGCCAGTGGATGCGCGCGGCGGGCGCGCCCTCCGGCGCCTCGCGCAAGGTGTCGAGCTCGATCCGCGGGCCCTCCTCGGCGGGTTGGGCCGAGGCACGCGCGAGCGTCCCCGCGCGCGCGCCTCCGCGCGCCGCGACCCGCACGGGCTCGATACGAGGCAGCACGAGCACCTCCTGGTCCTCCGGCGAGCGCAGCACGTGGCCGGCGATCCGGAGGGGATCGCGCACCACCAGCCGCGCTGGCTCGAGCCGGTGGCCCCCGCGGCGCGGGAAGCGGACCTCGGTCTCGAGGCGTTGGCGCCGGCGCGTGCCGACCGGCTCGCCCGGGCCGGGGGCGAGCGGCTCCACGAGCTCGCTGCCGGGCACCGGCATGGCGGTCGCAGCCTCGACGACCACGGGCAAGGGCTCGTCCTCGACGACGCGAGCGCGGCCGAGCCGGCGCTCGACGCGGCCCCGGGCGGCGAGGAGCACCCAGCCCACCGCGCCGACCGCGAGCACCACCAGCGCCAGGCCGGGGACGAGCAGCGGCAGCGGCCCGAGCGCGACCCCCGCGGCGACGAGCAGCCCACCGAGCAGCCCGATCAGGAGCGCGCGGCCCAAGGGGGCTAGAGCGCCGGCACCCGCTCGATCGCGTCGCGCACGACCGCGTCGGCCTGGCCGGGGCCCGCCGACTCGGGCCGCAGCAGCAACCGGTGGCTGAGCACGGCGGCGGCGAGCGCCTGGACGTGGTCGGGCAGGACGTGATCGCGGCCCTCGAGCGCGGCGGCCGCCTTCGCCGCGCGCAGGAGCATGAGGCCGGCGCGCGGGCTCCCGCCGAGCTCGACGCGCTCGTCCGCGCGCGTGCGCTCGAGGACGGCGACCACGTAGCGACGGAGCGCGTCGCTCGCGTGCACGCGGGTCACCGCCTGCTGGCCGGCGACCACCTCGGTCAGGTCGCAGACCGGCTCGAGCTCGAGCACCCGGTCGCCGCCCGCGTGGTCGGCGAGCATCGCCGCCTCCTCTTCGGGGGGCGGGTAGCCGAGCGACACGCGAACCATGAAGCGGTCGACCTGCGCCTCGGGGAGCGGGTAGGTGCCCTCGTAGTCGACCGGGTTCTGGGTGGCGATGACGAGGAAGGGGCGCGCGAGCTCGTGCGTGTGGACGTCGACCGTCACCCTCCGCTCCTGCATGCACTCGAGCAGGCCGGACTGCGTCTTGGGCGACGCGCGGTTGATCTCGTCGACGAGCACGAGGTTGGCGAACACCGGCCCGGGCCGGAAGTCGAAGCGACCCTCGCGCGAGTTGAAGACCGTGGTGCCGACGACATCGGCGGGCAGCAGGTCGGCGGTGCATTGGATGCGCGCGTACTGCGCGCGGACCGAGCGCGCGAACGCGCGGGCGAGCGCGGTCTTGCCGACGCCCGGGTGGTCCTCGACGAGCACGTGGCCCTCGGCGAGCAACGCAACGAGCACGTCCTTGACGACCTCGTCGGCGGCCTTGACGGCGCGGCCGACGTTGGTGCGCAGGCGCTCGCCGAGCGACGCGACGGCGGCGGGGTCGAGGCGCGGCGGGCTCGTCACGAACCGCGACGTTAGCGATCGCGCGCGACTACGCGCGCGTCGGCTCCTCGCTGCGCGTGAGCTCGCGCACCGCCGCCTCGGGGTCGGGCGCCCTCATGAGCGCCTCGCCCACGAGCACCGCGTCGACCCCCACGCCCTCGAGCTCCTCGACGTCGGCGCGGGCGGCGATCCCCGACTCGGAGACCACGGTCTTGCCGGCGGGGACGTCGGCGAGCAGCTCGAACGTGCGCCGGACGTCGACGCTGAAGTCCGTGAGGTCGCGGTTGTTGATTCCCACCACGTCGACGTCGAGCTCGAGCGCGGCCTCGAGCTCGCGCTCGTCGTGGACCTCGACGAGCGCGTCGAGGTCGAGCTCGCGCGCCTCGGCATACAGCTCCGCGAGCTCGCCGGGCTCGAGCGCGCCGACCACTAGCAGCACGGCGTCGGCGCCCGTCACCTTGGTCTCGACGAGCTGGTAGCGGTCGAGGGTGAAGTCCTTGCGCAGCACGGGCAGGTCGGCGGCCGCGACCGCCTCGCGCAGATCGTCGAGCGAGCCGCCGAAGTGCTCCTCCTCGGTCAGGACCGAAAGGGCGGCCGCACCGCCGCGCTCGTAGGCCCGGGCGATCTCGCGAACCTCGGAGCCCTCGCGGATCACCCCGGCCGACGGCGAGCGGCGCTTGTACTCGGCGATCACCGAGGTTCCGGCCTGCGACAGGGCCTCCCGGAAGGGACGGCCCTCGCGCCCGGGCTCGACCTCCCGCTCGAGCTCCGCGAGCGGCCGCTCGCGCCGGCGCTCCTCGAGCCGCTCGCGGGTCGCCGCGAGGATGCGCTCGAGCCGCACGCTCATGCCGCGGGGGCGAGCCGGCGGCTCGCCTCGAGGTAGCGCTCGAGCACCCCCAGCGCCGCGCCCGAGTCGATCGCTTGCTCCGCGGCGCGGACGCCGCCGATCAGGTCGTCGGCGCCGCCGGCCACGTAGATCGCCGCGCCCGCGTTGAGCACGGTCACGGAGCGCTCGGCGCCCGGCTCCCCCGCGAGCACCGCGCGCGCGACCTCGGCGTTGCGCTCGGGCGTGCCGGCGCCGAGCGCGTTCTGCGGAACGGGGTCGACGCCGAGCTCCGCCGGGGAGATGCGGAAGTGCCGCCGCTCGCCGTCGCGCAGCTCGACGACACGGGTCGGGGCCGAGACGCTGATCTCGTCGAGCCCATCCTCGCTCGACACTACCAGCGCCCTCTGTCCTCCGAGCGCCCCGAGCGCGCCCGCCACCGTGTCGAGGAAGTCCTGGTCGGCGACGCCGATCACCTGCCGGGTCGCGCCGGCGGGATTGGTGATCGGGCCGACGAAGTTGAAGATGGTGCGCACAGCGAGCTCCTCGCGCACGGGAACGACGTGGCGCATCGCCGTGTGGTGGCGCGGGGCGAACATGAAGCCGAAGCCGACCTCGGCGATGCACTGCGCGATCGCCGGCGGGTCGAGGTCGATGCGGGCCCCGAGCGCCTCGAGCAGGTCGGCGGAGCCCGACAGCCCGGTCGCCGAGCGATTGCCGTGCTTGGCCACGCGGCAACCCGCCCCGGCGGCCACGAGCGCCGCGGTCGTCGACACGTTGAACGTCGGCCGCCCGCCGCCCGTGCCCGCGGTGTCGAGCAGGGCGAGGGCGCCATCGCCCGGTACCTCGACCTTGAGGCTCAGGTCGCGCATGGTGCGCGCGAGCCCGGTGAGCTCCTCGACGGTCTCCCCCTTGGCGCGCAGGGCGATCAGGAGGGCGGCGGTCTGGAC
>DATHAN010000164.1:0-4055 GCA_035296645.1 Thermoleophilaceae bacterium | reverse complement strand
GCGCAACAGCTCGCGCTCGTCGCTGGCGCTGTTCGTGCCGCCGGGGTGGGACCGCCGCTACACCGAGTGCTTCGGGTACACGCTCGAGCAGATCTACGCCGACGGCACGCGCTCGATGGAGTCGAAGCTGCGCGCGGCGGGCATGCCGCTCGAGCAGCTCCCGGGGCCGCCGGTCATGCCGCTCGACATGACCGCCGAGGAGCGCTCGGAGCGGGTGATCGCGCTGCTCATGGCGGGCTTCCTGGGAGAGAAGACCGGGCCGCCGGCCTCCGACCCCGAGTCGCAGTGGCTGCTGTTCGACACGATGGCGCGGACCGCGGCGTCCGACGGGCTCGACGGCCGCAAGGTTCTTCAGTGGGAGTTCCGCGACGCGCCCGCCTGGCATCTGAACCTGGCCAACGGCGCGACGGCCGCCGAGCCGGGCCGCGTCGAGGACGCCGACCTGACCTTGCGCTGCCGCTACGAGGACTGGGTCGACATCTTCTCGGGTCGGCTCGACCCGCGCCTTGCGATGGCCACGGGGCGGCTGCGCCCGCGCGGCAGCGTGCGCACCCTGCTCAAGCTGCCGCGCGTGTTCGGCGGCTGAGCCCCTGAGGCGCCGGTCGCGCCTAGTCGAGCTCGTCGAGCCGCGCCACGATCGCCTCGGCGTGGCGCACGAACGCATCCGGGTCGAAGATCCCCTCGAGGTCGAGCTCGGGCGCCGCCGAGACGAGCAGGTCGCGGAACGGCGTCCCAGTGTCCCAGGCGCGCTGCGCGTTCTCCTGGACGATCCGGTACGCGTCGTCGCGCGAGCGGCCCGACTCGACGAGCGCGAGCAGCGCGCGCTGCGAGTAGAGCGCGCCGTGCTTGGCGTCGAGGTTGGCCCGCATGCGATCGGCGTAGACGGTCATCCCGTGCACGACACGCGCGGCGAGCGCCTGCATGTAGTCGAGCACGATCGTCGCGTCGGGCAGCGCGACGCGCTCGACCGACGAGTGGGAGATGTCGCGCTCGTGCCACAGCGCGACGTCCTCGGCGCCCGCCTGCGCATACCCGCGCAGGAGCCGCGCGAGACCCGTGATCCGCTCGCTCACGATCGGGTTGCGCTTGTGCGGCATCGCCGACGATCCCTTCTGGCCGGCGCGGAACGGCTCCTCGACCTCGCGCACCTCGGTGCGCTGGAGGTGGCGGACCTCGACTGCGAAGCGCTCCAGCCCCGCGCCCGCGAGCGCGATCGCCGCGAGCACCTCGGCGTGGCGGTCGCGCGCCACGACCTGGGTCGAGACGTCCTCGCGCCGCAGCCCGAGCTGCGCGAGCACGGCCGACTCGACCTCCGGCCCGTTCGCCGAGTAGGTGCCCACCGCCCCCGACAGCGCCCCCACCGCCGCGCCCGAGAACGCGCGCTCGAGCCGGACGAGGTTGCGCTGCGCCTCGAAGGCGAAGCCGGTGAGCTTGACCCCGAACGTCGTCGGCTCGGCGTGCACGCCGTGCGTGCGCCCCACGCACAGGGTCGCCACGTTTTCCCGCGCGCGCGCGACGAGCGCGTCCCGGTACGCGCGCGCGCCGGCGAGGCAGATCTCGCCCGCGTCGCGGAGCTGGAGCGCGAGAGCGGTGTCGAGCACGTCGGAGGAGGTGAGCCCGTGGTGGACCCACCGGCCCGCCTCCCCCACCGAGGCCGCGACCACATCGACGAACGCGGCCACGTCGTGATCGGTGACGCGCTCGCGCTCGCGCACCGAGTCGACGCTGAACGACGCGCGCGCGCGGATCGCCTCGGCGTCGGCGCGGGGGACCTCGCCCCGCTCGGCGAGCGCGTCGACGACCGCGAGCTCGACCTCGAGCCAGGTCTCGAGCTTGCGCTCCTCCGACCAGACCGCGCCGATCTCCGGGCGCGTGTAGCGCTCGATCACGAGTGCGTCAGGCGCCGAGGATGCGCGCGGCGAGCACGGCGGCGTTGCGTGCCGCGTCGACCCCGACGCACCCGACGGGGACCCCCGGCGGCATCTGCGCGATGGCGAGCAGCGCGTCGAGGCCTCCGGCCACCGAGCTCGAGCTCGTGAGCGGCACCCCGATGACGGGGAGGTCGGTGTGCGCGGCGACCACGCCGGGCAGCGCGGCGGCGAGGCCGGCCCCCGCGATGATCACCCGCAGCCCGCGCATGCGGGCGTTCCGCGCGTAGTCGGCGACCACGTCGGGGTCGCGGTGCGCGCTCATCACGCGCGTCTCGTGGCTGATGCCGCGCTCGTCGAGCTCCCGGCTCGCCTTCTCCATCGTCGCCATGTCGCTCTTCGAGCCGATGACGATTCCCACCCGCGGCGCGTCGACCTCGAGCTCGTCGAACTCGGTGGCGACCTCGGGCTCGACCTCGGGCGGCGGTGGTGCGGGGCGGGGCTCGGTCACGCGCTCACCCTGTCGACCGCGCGCGCCGCGATGTCGCCCCGGAGCTGGCGACCGTCGAAGCGGATGCGGTCGGCGGCCGCGTAGGCGCGCTCGCGCGCGTCGGCCAGCGTGGAGCCGAGCGCGGTCACGTTGAGCACGCGGCCTCCGGCGGTGACGAGGCCGCCGTGGCCGTCGCTCGCCGTGCCCGCGTGGAGGACCTCGACGCCCTCGAGCGCCTCGGCGTCCTCGACGCCCTCGATCGCGTCGCCGCGCGAGGACGACTCGGGGTACCCGCCCGAGGCGAGCACCACGGTCACCGCCGCCTCGTAGGACCAGTCGAGCTCGACCTCCGCGAGGCCCCCGGGGCGGATCGACGCCTCGAGCGCCGCGAGCAGGTCCGAGCGCAGCCGCGGCAGGATCGCCTGGGTCTCGGGGTCGCCTAAGCGGCAGTTGAACTCGAGCACCTTCGGGCCGTCGGCGGTGAGCATGAGCCCGGCGTACAGGACCCCGTGGTAGGGCGTGCCGCGACGCCGGAGCTCGTCGATCACCGGCTGGTGGATCTGGCGGGTGAGCTCCTCGGCGCGGTCGCGGTCGATCTCGGGCACGGGCGAGTAGCTTCCCATGCCGCCCGTGTTCGGCCCCTCGTCGCCGTCGCCGATGCGCTTGTAGTCGCGCGCGGGGGTCATCGCCACGGCGTGCTCGCCGTCGCACAGGGCAAGCAGCGAGAGCTCCTCGCCCGCGAGGAACTCCTCGAGCACCACGGTCGTGGCGCCGAACCGCCGCTCGCCGAAGAAGGCCTCGATCGCTGTCCGCGCGTCCTCCTCTCCCCCGCACACCACGACGCCCTTGCCGGCGGCGAGCACGTCGGCCTTGAGCACGAGCGGGTAGCCCGCGTCCGCGATCGCCGAGAGCGCGCTATCGCGGTCGCGCAGGACCGTGTGCGCCGCGGTCGGCACGCCGGCCGCCCGCATCACCTCCTTGGCGTACGCCTTAGATCCCTCGATGCGCGCCGCGCCCGCCATCGGGCCGAAGGCGCGCACGCGCGCGTCGGCGAGCTGATCGACCACGCCCGCCACAAGCGGCGCCTCGGGGCCGACCACCGCGAGCTCGCAGCCCTCTGCCCGGGCCTCGGCCACGAGCCGGCGCACGTCGTCGGCGGCGACGTCGAGGCAACGGACGCCGTTGCGGGCGATCCCGGGGTTGCCGGGCGCGCACAGCACCTCGGGCGCGGCGGGACTCCGCCGCAGCGCGCGCACAAGCGCGTGCTCGCGCCCCCCGCCGCCGACGACGAGCACGCGGGTCATCGCGCGCGGGACGGTCGCGCCGGTGGGCGCGACGAGCGGGTCGCGGACATCTACAGCGCGGAGATGAAGTCGTCGACCGGGATCGCCGGCAGCGACTCGTACTTCGCCGTGCCGCGCGAGCCGAGCTCGAGCGAGATGCGCGCCATCGTGAGCTCGTCCGGCGCCTCGACCACGTTCACGAAGTCGAACTGGCCGAGCGTCGCCCACTGGGCCTTGACCTCCGCCCCGAGCTGCTCGATCTCGCGGTTCACCTCCTTGATCCGCTGCGGGTTGTTCTTGATCGTCTGAACGCCCTCGGGGGAGAGGCGGCTCAGCATGATGAAGGTCGGCACGCGGGTCCTTTCGGTCGCGGTGGCAGGGCCTCACCCCATTGTTGCGCGCGCGGCGCCCGGG
>DATHAN010000163.1:0-4595 GCA_035296645.1 Thermoleophilaceae bacterium | reverse complement strand
TGCACGCGTCGACCACTCTCGAGGCGTGGATCCAGCAGGGCGTGCTCGTGCGCGAGAGCGAGCCCGCCATGTGGGCGCTCGCCCAGGACTTCACCGCGCCCGACGGCTCGCGCCGGACGCGCCGCGGCTTCTTCGCGCGCGTCCGCGTGGAGGACTACGGGCCCGGCCGGATCCGCCCGCACGAGCGGACGCAGCCCGGCCCGAAGGAGGACCGCCTGCGCCTGACCCACGCGACGCGCGCCAACCTCTCGGCGATCTTCAGCCTGTTCGAAGATCCCGCCGGTCAGGCGCGGTCGGCGCTCGAGCCGGCCACCGCGGGCGAGCCGTTCGCCGCGGCGACCGACGACGAGGGCGTCGAGAACCGGCTGTGGCGGGTCGCCGAGCCCGAGGCCATCGAGGCGATCGAGCGTGCGCTCGCCGAGCGCGAACTGCTGATCGCCGACGGCCACCATCGCTACGAGACGGGGCGCATCTACGCCCGGGAGATCGGGGGCGAGGGCGAGCACTCCTATGTGCTCATGTTCCTGTGCCCGATGTCCGACCCGGGGCTCGCGGTCTTCCCGACCCATCGCCTGCTCACCGGCCTCGACGAGCCCAAGCAGCAGGCGATCCGCGAGGTGGCGATGCGCGACTTCGAGGTCGAGCAGGTGGACCGCGAGCAGGTCGAGCCGCCCCCCGGCACCGAGCGCGTGGCCTTCGGCTACATAGACTCGTTCCATCGACAGCCGTACCGGCTGACCCTCAAGGACCAAGCGATCGTCGCGAACGCCCTGCCCGAGCGCTCCGACGCGTATCGCGCGCTCGACACGGCCGTGCTCGAGGCGCTCGTCCTGCGGGACGCGCTCGGGTTGAGCGACGACGACATCGCCGCACAGCGCGGCGTCAGCTACGCGAAGAGCACCGGCGCGGCGCTCGCGGCCGTCGAGTCCGGAGCGGTCGACGCCGCCTTCTTCATGCGCGCCACCCCGATCGAGCAGGTACGGGCGGTGGCCGCCGCCGGCGAGTCGATGCCGCCCAAGTCGACGTTCTTCTACCCGAAGGTCCCGACCGGCCTCGTCTTCAGCCTGCTCGAGTGAGCAGGCGCGACCGCGGCGGCAGCCGCGACGACCGCGTCCGGCGGCCCGAGCGGCGTAGACCGCATCGCCGTGGCGACCGGGGGCTTACCGCGACTAGGATCTGCCCGGTGGTCAAGATCTACACGCGCGGCGGCGACGACGGCACGACCGGCCTGTGGTACGGCGGGCGGGTCGAGAAGTCGAGCGCTCGCCCCGAAGCCTACGGGTCGATCGACGAGGCGGGCGCCGCGCTCGGCATGTGCCGGGCGGCGGCCGCCCACACCCCGGAGCTCTACGACGACCTGCTTCGACTCCAGGGAGAGCTGTTCGTCGCGGGTGCCCAGCTCGCCACCGCGCCCGAGGCGGCCGGGCGACTCGAGGCGGGCGTCTCGCGCGTGACCGAGGACATGGTCGAGCGCCTCGAGCACGACATCGACCGCTACATGGCGCGCGTCGAGCTTCCGCCCAAGTTCGTGATCCCCGGGGGGAGCGAGCTGTCGGCCCGGCTCGACGTAGCCCGCACCGCGATCCGGCGCGCCGAGCGCCGCGTCGTCGCGCTTAAGCTCGCGGGCGAACTCGAGGACGACACGGTGGTGCGCTTCCTCAACCGCGCCTCCGACTTCCTGTTCGCCACCGCCCGCTACGCGGACGAGCCCGAGCCGGCGCTGTTCGAGGGCCGCGCATGAGGCCGTTCTCGCGCGAGAAGGACGAGCGCGAGCGCCGCATGAAGGCGATCTCGCGTCGCCACGACGGTGCGGTGCACAACGACATCGAGATTCGTCGCCACCACCTGGTGGCCGACGAGCCAACCGACGGCGGCGGCGGGGACGAGGGGCCGAGCCCGCTCGAGATGCTGGCGGCGAGCCTCGCCTCGTGCACGGCGATCACCATGCAGATGTACGCCGAGCAGAAGGGGTGGGACATCGGAGAGGTCTCGGTCGGCGTCGACTACCAGCCGGCCCAGAAGGGGGCCCCGACCCGCTTCGAGCTAGTGGTCGAGCTGCCCAAGGAGCTTCCCGAGGAACAGCGCACGCGCCTGATGCAGATCGCGGCCAAGTGCCCGGTGCACCGCACGCTCGAGGGCGAGGTCATGTTCGAGGAGCGGCTCGAGGTCGTGTAGCACCGTCCCGCGCCCGCCTGGGGCGGGACTCGCGCGCAGCGCGCAGACTACGGGACGCCCTGCGGCCCTAACTCGATTCCGCGTCCCGAGTCGCTTCGGCCTGCTTCGGGCGACCTTGGGCTCCGAGCCGATAATACGGCGATGGTCAGCGCCCCCCGACTGCGCGAGCTCCTGCTCACGGCCGAGGAGGCCGCGCAGTTCGATGCCCCGGGCACCATCGATGCCGCCGTCCTCATCCCGCTGTTCATCCGGGACGGCGAGCTCTACTCGGTGTTCACCGAGCGCCGCGGCGACCTCAGGCGCCACGCTGGCGAGATCTCGTTCCCCGGCGGTCGCCAGGACCGGCCCGGCGAAGACCTGCGCGAGACTGCGCTCCGAGAGGCCGAGGAGGAGATCGGCCTCGCGCGCGAGGCCGTCGAGCTGGTGGGGGCCCTCCCGCCGACCGGCACCTTCGTAACGAGCTACCGGGTCTACCCGTTCGTCGGCGTCATCGACCCGGGCCAAAGCTGGACGCCGCAGCCGAGCGAGGTCGAGGCGGTGCTCGAGCTCTCCCTGGCCGCGCTCGCCCGCGGGCACAAGGCGAGGCGGCTCCTGCGAAAAGGCGTCCCGATAAAGACGCCGACCTACAGGGTGGACGGCCACTTCGTGTGGGGAGCGACCGCGCGCATTGTGCACGAGCTCCTGAGGCGACTCGAGGCCGTGCTCGGCTAGACCTCGCCGAATTGCTGCTCGGACCCCCGCCATCCCGTCCTGGCCGCCCCGCGTAGACTGCCTGCAGCGATGGTTGAGCTTCCGGTTCCGGCGCATTTCGAGCCGAGCCGCGTAGGCGAGGTCTGGCGGGTCCGGTACGAGGAGCGCGCCCGCGAGGCAGCGGCGTGGGCCGAGGAGCACGACGTGGCGCCCGCAAGCGAGGACTCCGCTCGTGTCTGCCTACTCGCCGTTGACGTCCAGAACACATTCTGCATACCCGACTTCGAGCTCTTCGTCGCTGGGCGCTCGGGCACGGGAGCGGTGGACGACAACCGGCGTCTGTGCGAATTCGTCTACCGCAACCTCGGGACGATTACGCAGACCCTCCCGAGCCTCGACACCCACTATGCGATGCAGGTATTCCATGCGATCTGGCTCGTCGACGAAGAGGGGAACCACCCTCCGCCGTACACGCTCGTGTCGGCGGACGATGTCGAGCATGGCCGGTGGCGGATGAACACGGCGGTTGCCGAGGCACTCGGAATCGACCCTGGCTACGCACAGCGCCACGTCGCCCACTACACGCGGCAGCTCGCCGAGGGCGACAAGTACGAGCTAACCATCTGGCCCTACCACGCCATGCTCGGCGGCATAGGCCACGCCGTGGTATCGGCAGTCGAGGAAGCGATCTTCTTCCACGCGATGGCCCGGCGTTCCCAACCTGAGTTCCAGGTCAAGGGCAACGACCCGCTTACCGAGCACTACTCCATATTGGGCCCTGAGGTGACCGAAGGGCCCGACGGCGATCGCCTGGCGGGGCGGAATAGCGAGCTCATCGACAAGCTGCTCACCTTTGATGTCGTAATCGTGGCCGGGCAGGCCAAGAGCCACTGCATGGCGTGGACGATCGACGACCTAATCGAGGACGCCGACGTGCGAGAACATCTCGCCGAGCGCATCTACCTGCTCGAGGACTGTACGTCCCCCGTGGTCGTACCGGGCGTTATCGACTACACGGAGAAGGCGGATGCGGCCTTCAAGCGCTACGCGGCAGCCGGCATGCACGTGGTCCGTTCCAGCGACCCGGTGGAGACCTGGACCGGCTGGGCGGAACGCACGTCCGGTGCAGCAGCTTGAGAAACAGCGGTTGCACCGCCACTTCGTGTGGGCGCCGCACGTCGAGGAGCTCCTCAGCCGGTCCGAACGGTGCTCCCCTGCGGCCGGCCGCCCCCTAGACGTCCCTCTCGATCGGCTAGACGTCCTTCTCGATCGGCACGTCGACGAGGTTCCCCCACTCGGTCCACGACCCGTCGTAGTTCTTGACGGCGTCGTGCCCGAGCAACTCGTGCAGCACGAACCAGGTGTGCGCCGAGCGCTCGCCGATCCGGCAGTAGGCGATCACCTCTTTGCCGTCCGCCACGCCCTTGCTCTTGTAGAGCTCGCGCAGCTCGTCGGCCGACTTGAAGGTGCCGTCCTCGCGCACCGCCTGCGCCCACGGGACCGACGCCGCGCCCGGGATGTGCCCGGCGCGCTGGGCGCCCTCCTGCTCGTAGCCCGCCATCGAGATCAGCTCGCCCGAGTACTCCTGAGGCGAGCGCACGTCGACGAGGCGCGTGTCGGACCCGAGCCTGTCGAGCACCTCCTCGCGGCGCGCACGGATCGTGTGGTCGGGCTCCCGCGCCTCGAAGGTGACCGCCTCGTGCTGCGGCTCGTCCTTGGTGGTCGGCCGG
>DATHAN010000162.1:0-3350 GCA_035296645.1 Thermoleophilaceae bacterium | reverse complement strand
GCTGCTGCTCGGCCCGCGCCGGGGCAAGTACGGCGCGGACGGCAAGCCGCGCGCCATCCCCGGGCACTCGATGCCGCTCGTCGGCCTCGGCGTGCTCATCCTGTGGCTCGGCTGGTTCGGCTTCAACCCCGGCTCGACCCTGGGGGCCGCCGACGGCCGCTTCGCCGAGGTCGCGCTCGTGACCAACCTGGCCGCCGCGGCGGGCGTGGTCGGGGCGATCGTCACGATCTACGTGCTCCAGCGCTCGATCGACATCGGCATGGCCGGCAACGGGGCGATCGCGGGCCTCGTGGCCATCACCGCGCCGTCGGGCTACGTCGAGTTCTGGGCCGCCCCGATCATCGGCCTCGCCGCCGGGGTGATCGTGGTCGTCGGCGTGATCGCCATCGAGAAGAAGCTCGACGACCCGGTCGGCGCGCTCTCGGCGCACGGCCTGGCCGGTGTGTGGGGGACGCTCGCGTGCGGCCTCTTCACCTCGACGCGGCTCGCCGAGCTCAACGAGGTCGGGCAACCGGGGCTCTTCTACTCGGGAAGCTTCGCGCAGCTCGGGGCCCAGGCCCTCGGCGTCGTCACCGCGTTCGTCGTGGTGTTCGCCGCCTCGTTCGCCACCTTCTGGCTGATCAAGAAGACGATCGGGCTGCGGGTCACGGCCGAGCAGGAGGACGCCGGGCTCGACATCGTCGAGCACGGAATGTACGGCTACCCCGAGCAGTTCATCCCGCTGCCCGAGATGGGTGCCGCGTCGTCGGGGCCGCTCGCGCGGCCGTCGCTCGGGAGCGGCTCCCCGATCGAGCCGTCGAGCGGGACGGGGAGAGGCACCACCACCCGGCCTGAGGAGGTCACGGCATGAAGATGATCACCGCGTACATCCGCCACGAGGCGCTGGAGCCGATCCGCGAGGATCTGCTCCACGCCGGCTTCCCGAGCCTCACGGTCACCGAGGTCAAGGGGTCGGGGCGCCAGAAGGGAGTCACCGAGCACTACCGGGGCTCGGAGATCACAATCCACCTCCGGCCGAAGCTCAAGCTCGAATGCGTGGTAGAAAGCGAGCACGTGCCCGTGGTTACGGAGACCATCCTGCGTCACGCCCGCACGGGCGAGATAGGCGACGGGAAGATCTTCGTGCTGCCCGTCGAGGACGCGGTCCGCGTCCGCACGGGCGAGTCGGGGAAGCAGGTCTTGCAAGCCCACGAGAGTGAAGAGGTGCCAGCCTGATGGCAACAACGACAGTGTCGACGGAGCGCCGCGGGGACCCCCACGAGGTCCTGCGGCGCGTCCGTGACGAGAAGGTCGAGTTCGTCCGCTTCTGGTTCACGGACGTGCTCGGGATGCTGAAGTCGTTCGCGATTCCCGCCGAGGAGCTCGAGCGGACGTTCGAGAAGGGCAAGGGGTTCGACGGCTCGTCGATCGACGGCTTCAACGAGATCCACGAGTCGGACATGAACGCCTTCCCCGACCCTTCGACGTTCGCGGTCCTGCCCTGGCGCGGGACAGAGAACAAGGTGGGGAGGATGTTCTGCGATATCCACAACCCCGACGGGTCGCCATACGAGGGTGACCCGCGCTACGCGATGCGCCGGGCGCTGGCGCGCATGGAGGAGATGGGGTTCGACAACTACTTCCTCGGGCCCGAGCTCGAGTTCTTCCTGTTCAAGGACGACAAAGGCACCGAAGTTTTGGATAAAGGCGGCTACTTCGACCTCACAACGCTCGACGCCGCCTCCGACTTCCGCCGCGACGTCTTCTTCGCGCTGAAGGAGCTCGGCATCCCCGTGGAGTACCAGCATCACGAGGTCGGCCCCTCGCAGCACGAGATCGATATGCGCTACGCCGAGGGCCTGAGGATGTGCGACCACACCATGACCTACAAGATCACGGTCAAGGAGGTGGCCGCCGAGCACGGCTACTACGCGACCTTCATGCCGAAGCCGCTGTTCGGGGAGAACGGGTCGGGGATGCATACGCACATGTCGCTGTTCCGCGGCGATCAGAACGCCTTCTTCGACGGCGACGACGAGTGGTTCCTCTCCGACGTGGCGAAGCGGTTCATCGCCGGGCTGCTCGTGCACGCGCGCGAGATGTCGGCGCTGTTCGCGCCGTCGGTGAACTCGTACAAGCGGCTCGTCCCCGGCTACGAGGCGCCGGTCTACGCGGCGTGGTCGCGGCGCAACCGGTCCGCCCTCGTCCGGGTGCCGGTGTACGAGCCGGGTGAGGAGAAGGCGACGCGGGCCGAGTTCCGCTGCCCCGACCCCTCGTGCAACCCCTATCTCGCCTTCGCGGCCATGCTCCACGCGGGCCTCGAGGGGATCGAGAGGGGCTACGAGCTACCGCCTCCGATGGAGCGGAACCTCTACGACATGACCGACGCCGAGCGGGAGGAGAACATCATCGGGACGCTGCCGAAGTCGCTCGACGAGGCGGTCACGGAGATGGAGAACTCACACGTCGTGCGCAAGGCCCTGGGCGAGCACGTGTTCGAGAACTACATCGCGCTCAAGCGGGAGGAATGGGAGGACTACCGGGTGCAGGTCACGCCCTGGGAGTTCGAGCGCTACCTCGCGACCACCTGAGGGCCTACCGATCCGAGCGTCCAGCGGGCGCGCCGCGGCCTCCAGGGCCGGGCGCGCCCGCCGTGCGTCCGTCGCCGCATGACGAGCGGCCGGACGCTCGGGGCGCGTGACCGTTACCCCGCCACGCCGCCCGCCCGGCGGGCTGTGCGACACCTGCGTCCACCAGCGTCTCGTGCGCACGACCCGCGGCTCCGAGTTCTCGCTGTGCGAGCGCTCGCGCGCCGACCCCGCCTATCCGCGCTATCCCCGCCTCCCGGTGCTCGAGTGCCCGGGGCACGAGCACAGGCGGCGGCCCGGCGAGCGATAGCGCGGCCGCCTGCTCAGCGCTCGCCGATCGACCCCTCGACCCGGCGCGGCGCGTAGCGCCTGCCGCCGCTCACGACGTCGCTGCCGCTGTCGGCGACCCTCGCGCTCGGGGCCTTGGGCGTGACGGTGCCGCGGAAGTGGCCCTCAACCGGCGCCCCCGTCCCCGCCTGAATGGCTCTCGCCTTGCCGTCGAGGCCGGCCTGCACCCGATAGCGGAGGTCGAACGGCAGCGGCTTCACGGCGGTCACCTCCCAGATGAAGGTCTTCGCTCTGCCCGGCCTGATCGCGCCGAGCGCCCACGTGTTGACATACGCCGTCTCGCCGCCCTTCGGCTCCTTGTTGATCACGAAGATCGGCTTGTTCGGATCCTCGTTGCCCTGGTCGCGGTAGTTGAACCCGCCGATGCTGCTGTTGTGCGAGCCGCCCGCTGCGCCGGTCCCCACGGTCACACTCGCGTTCGGGATGGTCTCGCGC
>DATHAN010000161.1:0-2381 GCA_035296645.1 Thermoleophilaceae bacterium | reverse complement strand
CACCGTCGCCCATGACCTTGTCCCAGGCGCGCTCGTCGATCTCCTGGCGCTCGAGCAGGAATCCCGCGAGCGGCCAGAAGTCGGCGAGCGTCTGCATCTTCTCCTGGGCGACGGCCGCCGCCTGCTCGAGGCCCGGCCGCGCCCCGTCCAGCGCCTCGAGCCGGCGGGCGAGCTCGTCCGGCGCCAGCTCGCGCACGTAGCGCCCGTTCATCCAGCGCAGCTTCTGCTCGTCGAAGACCGCCGGGTTGCGCGACACGCGCTCGAGCGAGAAGCGCTCGACGAGCTCGTCGGTCGAGAACAAGGTGGTCGTCGCGTCGGCGCCCCAGCCGAGCAGGGCGAGGTAGTTGCGGACGGCCTCGGGGAGGTAGCCGGCCGCGCGCAGCTCCCCGACCGACGCCGCGCCGTGGCGCTTCGAGAATTTCTTCCCATCGGGGCCGTGCAGGAGGGGAAGGTGGGCGTAGGTCGGTCGCGCGGCGCCGAGCGCGGCGAGGATGAGGAGCTGACGCGGGGTGTTCGACAGGTGGTCATCGCCACGCACCACGTGCGTGATGCCCATGTCGCGGTCGTCGACCGCGACCGCGAGGTTGTAGAGCGGGCTACCGTCCGAGCGCGCGATCACGAAGTCGTCGATCGCGGCGTGCTCGAACCGGACCTCGCCGCGGATGACGTCGTCGACCACGGTGGCGCCCTCGTCGGGGACACGCAGGCGCACGGCGCCGTCTTGCTCGTACGCATGCCCCTCCGCGACCAGCCGCGCGATCTCCTGGCGATGGCGATCGCCGCGCTCCGCCTGCGAGATCGGACCCTCGTCCCAGGCGAGCTCGAGCCACTCGAGCGCGTCGAGGATCTGGGCGACGTTCTCGGGCGTCGAGCGCTCGCGGTCGGTGTCCTCGATTCGCAGGACGAGCGAGCCCCCCGCGCCGCGCGCCACGAGCCAGTTGTAGAGGGCGGTGCGCGCGCCGCCGATGTGCAGGGCGCCCGTCGGCGAGGGCGCGAAGCGGACGCGTACGCGGTCGGACGAGGCCACGGCCAGAGCATGCCAGCCGGATGGGCGGTGAGCGGCGACGCCGGTTGTGTGCAGCGCAGCGCGAGGCGCGACGCGCGTCTCCGCGACCTCACGAGATCGCCGGCCGGCCGAGGGCGCCGGGCTACGCTGCCCGCGTCGTGCTGATCGGCGCCCACGTCTCGCCCGCGGGAGGGCTCGTGCGGGCGTACGAGCGCGGTGTCGAGCGCAGCTGTGACGCGATCCAGATCTTCAACCAGAACCCGCGCATGTGGCGGCCGACGCAGTACCGCGCCGACGACGTCGCGGCGTTTCGCGAGCGGCTCGCGGCGCGACCGCCGGGCACCGTCGTGATCCACGCCGTGTACCTGATCAACGCCGCCAACAAGGACCCCGAGATCCGCGAGAAGTCGCTCACTTCGATCGTCCATGCGCTCACGACGGGCGACCGGATCGGGGCGGCGGGGGTCGTGCTCCACCCCGGCTCTGCGGTCGGGGAGCCGAAGCGCGAGGCGATGGAGCGGATCGCCGAGGCGGTCGCTCACGCGCTCTCGGAGTCGGAGCGGTGCCCGCTCCTGTTCGAGGACACCGCGGGAGCGGGCGAGACCATCGGCCGCTCGTTCGAGGAGCTCGCCGGGCTGCTCGAGGCGGCGGGCGACGTCACCGACGACCGGCTCGGGGTGTGCCTCGACTGCTGCCACCTCCTGGCGAGCGGTTACGACGTGCGCTCCGCCGACGGTCTCGCCGAGGTCGTCGACGAGTTCGACGCGGTGGTCGGCCTCGAGCGGCTGCGCTGCCTGCACGTGAACGACTCGCAGGCCCCGCTCGGCTCGAACCGCGACCGCCACGCCAACCTCGGTGAGGGCGAGCTCGGCCGCGACGGTCTCGCGGCGTTCCTGTCCGAGCCGCGCTTCGAGGGGCTGCCGGCCCTGCTCGAGGTCCCGGGCACCGGCGGTAAGGGGCCGGACGCCGGGCAGGTAGAGCTCGCCCGCGAGCTGCGGGAGGCGGGCCTCGAAGAGCGGCGCTGAGGACGCTCCGCGCGAGGCGTTCAGACGCTGGCGCGGGGCGCGCGACCTGACCGCCGCGCGCTTGCTGCGGCGCCTATCCGCAGTTCAGCGGCGAGGGCGCTGCCAACCGCCGGCGAGGGCCCGCCATCCCCAATCGCCGCCCGCCGCCCCACGTAGAAGCCCTGGGCGAAGTCGACGCCGTACTCGCGCAGGAGCTCGAGCGTCTCGCGGTCGCCCCCGTACTCCGCGCTCGTCCGCTTCCCGAGCCCGCGTGCGATCTCGACCACGGACTGCACGACGAGCTGGTCCGTCCTGCTCCGCCACAACCCCTCGACGAACTCGCCGTCGATCTTCAAGTAGTCGAAATCGAG
>DATHAN010000160.1:0-3036 GCA_035296645.1 Thermoleophilaceae bacterium | reverse complement strand
GAGCGCGGCCTCGACCGCGCCGGCGCCGAGCTCGGTGGCGTCGAGCGAGGAGAGCGCGCCGCCGAGCCTGCCGAACGGGGTGCGGGCGGCGCCGAGGACGACGGTCTTTGGCATGACGGGAAGGGCCTCCTGGCGAGTGGTAGCGACCTGTGCGCCGCGAACGATATCCCCGCCGCTCCGTAGACTTCGCGCGCCGTGGACGAGATCGCGGTCACGACCCGGGGCGGCGACCCCGCCGACACCGACGCCGACACGCGCGTGGTCGGCCTCTTCGAGGGTGAGTCGCCACCCGACGAGCGGCTCGCGGCGCTCGTCGAGTCGGGTGAGGCCAAGGGCAAGCTCAAGAAGGTCGCGGTGACGCACGAGGAGACGGGCGGCGGCGGTGAGCGCCCGGCGCTGCGACGCGTGGTGATCGCCGGCATCGGCAAGCGCGACGAGTTCGACTCGGAGAAGGCGCGCGTGGCCGCCGCCGCGGCCGCGGGGCGCGCGCGCGAGCTCGGGGCCCGCTCGCTCTCGTGGGCCGTGCCCGAGGGCGAGGGTGCGGCCGCGGCGATCGTCGAGGGGACCCTGCTCAAGTTGTACGACTTCGAGCGCTACAAGTCGCGGGTCGACGAGGAGGAGGGCGGCGAGGGGCAGCCCGGATCGGAATTGCCGCGCGTGGGCTCGCTCGAGCTCGTCGGCGAGGGTCCCGAGCTCGCCGAGGAGGCCGAGCGCGGACGCGTCGCGTCGGTCGCCCAGAACGGGGCGCGCGACCTCCAGAACACCCCGTCGAACGTGGCCACGCCGTCCTTCCTCGCCGAGCGCGCACGCGAGCTCGCCGAGGCGCACGAGCGGCTTTCGCTCGAGACTTTCGACTTCGATGGCATCCGCGGGCTCGGGATGGGCGCGTTCGAGGCCGTCGCCAAGGGCACCTACGAGGAGCCGCGCCTGATCGTCCTGCACTACTCGGGGCCGGAGGCGAGTGGTCCCCACCTCGGCTTCGTCGGCAAGGCCGTGACCTTCGACACGGGCGGAATCTCGATCAAGCCCTCGGCGAAGATGCACGAGATGAAGTTCGACATGTCGGGCGGCGCGGCCGTGATCGAGGCGATGGGCGCGGTCGCGGCGCTCGAGCTGCCGGTGCGGATCACCGCGGTCGTGCCGTCGACCGAGAACATGCCGAGCGGCCGCTCGGTCAAGCCTGGCGACATCGTCACCGCGATGAACGGGACGACGATCGAGGTCAACAACACCGACGCCGAGGGCCGTCTGCTGCTCGCCGACGCGCTCGCGTACACGGTCGAGCAGGGGTGCGAGCGGATCGTCGACCTCGCCACGCTCACGGGCGCGATCATCGTGGCGCTCGGCTCGACCTACGCGGGCCTGTTCTCCAACGAGGACGGGTGGTGCGCGGTGGTCGAGCGCGCGTGCTCGGCCACCGGGGAGATCGGCTGGCGGCTGCCGCTCCACCCCGAGTACCTCGAGCTGACGAAGGGCCAGTACGCCGACCTCACGAACGCCGCCGAGCAGCGCAAGGCGATGTCGATCTACGCGGCGGAGTTCCTGCGCCGCTTCGTCGGCGACACGCCATGGGTGCACGTCGACATCGCCGGAGTTGCGTGGGGGATGACACGCGAGTACGTCGGCAGCGGCGCGAGCGGGTGGGGCGTGCGGATGCTCGTGGAGCTCGCGCGCGGCGCGCCCGCCGCCGCCTCGAGCGACGCCGGTCGCGCAGACTGAGCTACGACGCGCAGCCCGCCCAGGGCGCCGATCCCTGCTGCGCGTACAGCTTCGACGCGAGGCGATCCTGCTCGGACTCGGGCGCGGAGGCGGGGTCGCCGGTGCCGCCGAGCCGGCGCCAGGTGTCCGGGTGGAACTGATACTTGCCGCTGTAGCCGCCCGGTCCGACCGCCGAGGGGTTCCCGCCCGACTCGCACTGGGCGATGCGCTGGAGCGCCGGGTTGACCCCGGATGAGCCGGAGCTGCCCGACGAGCTCGAGCTGCCCTGAGAGTCGCTCGAGGAGCCTGAGCTCGAGGAGTCGCTCGACGAGCCGTCGCTCGTGCTCGACTGGGAGGACTGGCGCTGTTGCTCGGCCTGCTCGGCCTGCTGAGCCTGCTCGGCGGCCTGGGCCTCGGCCTCGCGCTCCCGGTCGCGCTCGGCCGCCGCGGCGGCATTCGCCTGTCGCTGCTCGCGCGCGGCCTCGGCCTCGGCGGCGGCGGCCTGGGCGCGGGCGTCGGCACGGGCCTCGGCACGCGCGGCCTCCCCGCTGGCCGAAGCGCTCGCGGACGAGCTGTCCGCCCCGGCCGACGACTCGCTGCCCTGCTCGGTCGCCGCCTGGCTCGGCCCGGACGACTGCGACGCGGCCTGGTCGTCCGCGTCGCCCTGCTGCGACGAGGCGCTCTCGCTCGAGCCGGTCGAGCTGTGCTCCGCCTGCGTCGGTGCACCGGTCTCCGGCGCGGCGCTCGAGGCGGCGTCCGAACCGCCACCGAGCCCCAGGGCGGTACGCGTCTGCGGGCCGACGATCCCATCGGCGAGCAGGCCGTTGCGCTCCTGGAACGAGCGGACGGCGCTGTCGGTCACCGGACCGAAGACGCCATCGGGGCTGACCCCGACCGCGCGCTGGAGGTCGGCGACGCCAGGGCCGGTCGAGCCCAGGCGGTACCAGGTGGTGGCCTGCGTCGAACCGGCGGTCGATCCGCCATCGCCGGACTCGGTGTGCGCGAAGCCCGCCGTGGGCGCGCCGGAGAACGCCGCGGCCATCACGAGCGCGCCGGTCGCCGGCACGCGCCTGCGACGGCTCCGTCGGGCCGAGGCCGCTGCGGCGCGGCGGCGGTGCGAGCGCTCGAGCGAGCGGTGGAACCGCTCAGGTGAGTACGGATCGGGAAGCGTGCTGGGGACCACGGGCTCTCCTTGTCTCTCTCTTTGCGCCTACGGGGTTAGCTGACGGGCTCGCGCGAAGAGAACGCGCTATGCCGCACTCGGGCGGCAACTCGCCCCACGGACCGGCCGCAGCCGGCCCAACTGGTTCCCCCGCTCCCCACCGCACGGGGCGGTGG
>DATHAN010000159.1:0-2457 GCA_035296645.1 Thermoleophilaceae bacterium | reverse complement strand
CATGCCATGTCGCTGAGAAGCCTGCTCACCTATGCCCACGACGACGAGTCCGTGGCCGCGCTCGCGCGGGCGGCGGCCGACGCGCCGCAACGGGCGTTCGTCTCGGCGAGCCTGCGGCCGTACCTGCTCGCTGCGCTGCTCGACCTCGACCCGGAGCAGCCGGCGCTGGTCGTCGCGGGCGACGACCGCTCGGCCCGCGATCTCGCCGCCGACCTCAAGGCCTTTCTGAGGCCGCGTCCCGTCCGGCTCTATCCGGCGCGCGGTGTCCGCTACGAGTCGCACCTCGCACCGCCGCCGCACCTCGTGGGTCTGCGGATCGCGGCGCTCGACGCCCTGCTCGGGGCCGAGCCGGCCCGATCCGACGGCGCTTCGCACGACGGCGACGGCGCGCCCGTCGTCGTCGCCTCGATCGCCGCGCTCGCCGAGAAGGTGCCCGACCCCGCTCTGCGTCCCCACGGGTTCACGCTCGAGCGCGGCGAGCTCCTCGACCTCGAGGACACGGCCGAGCAGCTCGCCGCGTGCGGATACGAGCGCGTCGAGCAGGTCGAGGACCGCGGCCAGTTCGCCGTTCGCGGCGACATCCTCGACGTCTACCCCGCCACCGAGGAGCGCGCGGTGCGATGCGAGCTGTTCGACGTCGAGGTCGAGCGGCTCACCTTCTTCTCGACGTTCACCCAGCGCTCGCTCGAGGAGGCGGAGCGCGTCGAGATCGCGCCCGCCGCCGAGCTCGCCTCCGAGCACCGCGAGCTCGCCGCGGTCGCCGCCGGCGAAGAGGGCGACGCTCGCCCCGACGTCGCCGAGATACTCCCGGTCGACCGCTTCGGCGACGTCCTCTCGCTGCTTCCCGAGAACGCGCTGGTCGCGGTCGCCGCCGAGGAGGAGATCGCGCCCGCGCTCGCCGAGACCTGGGAGGACGTGACGACGAGCTTTCACGACGCCGACGCGCACCACCTGTACGTCGCCCCCGATCGGCTCGAGCACGCGCTCGACGAGTGCGCCGCTCTCCGCGTCTCGAGCATCTCGGGCGACCAGCCGCACGCCTTCCGGGCGCAGGCCGCCGACTCGGCCGCGCGCTCGCTCAAGGAGGCCGAGCCCGAGCTCGAGAAGCTCGTGCGCTCGGGCTATCGGACGATCGTCGCGTGGGCGCGCCGCGGCGAGGCCGAGCGCGCCGCCTACAACCTGGCGCGTGTCCAGGCGCCCTTCCTCGACGGCAAGCCCGCGCCGCGCGAGCCCGGCGTCCGCTTCGCGGCGGCGAGCTTGCGCGAGGGCTTCCTCGCCCCCCAGCTCAAGCTCGCCGTCCTCCCCGACCATCGCCTCCTGCGCCGGCGCCGCGGCCGCGACGCCGATGACGGCGACGGCGCACGCACCGGCGCCGGCCCGCGGTCGGCCGCCGGCGGCTCGGCGATCCGCTCGTTCACCGACCTGCGCTCGGGCGACGGCGTCGTCCACGAGGACCACGGGATCGCGCGCTTCACCGGCTTCGACACGCGCACGGTCGCCGGCGTGACCCGCGACTACCTCGAGCTCGAGTACCAGGGGGGCGACAAGGTGCTCGTCCCCTCCGACCAGCTCCACAAGATCTCGCGCTACGTCGGCGCCGAGGCCGGCGACCCGCCCCTCTCGAAGCTCGGCGGCAAGGCGTGGGAGCAGATGAAGCTCCGCGCCCGCCGCGCCGCCCAGGCGCTCGCCGGCGAGCTGATCAACCTGTACGCCGAGCGCAAGCGCCGCGCCGGCCACGCCTTTCCGCCCGACGGCGAGTGGCTGCGCGACTTCGAGGCCGCCTTCCCGTTTCGCGAGACCCCAGACCAGCTCGCCGCGATCGAGGACACGAAGGCCGACATGGAGGAGGCGCGCCCCATGGACCGCCTCGTGTGCGGCGACGTCGGCTACGGCAAGACCGAGGTCGCGCTGCGCGCCGCGTTCAAGGCGGCGAGCGACGGCAAGCAGGTGCTTTTCCTCGTGCCGACCACCGTGCTCGCCCAGCAGCACTTCGGTACCTTCCGCGAGCGCCTGCGCGACTATCCGTTCCGAATCGAGATGGCGAGCCGCTTTCGCTCGCCGCGGGAGGTGAGCGCGGCGCTCGGCGACTTCGGCAAGGGCACTGTCGACATCCTCATCGGCACGCACCGCCTGCTCTCGCGCGACATCCGGCCGAAGGACCTCGGGCTCCTGATCGTCGACGAGGAGCAGCGCTTCGGGGTCAAGCAGAAGGAGCTCCTGCGCCAGCTCCGCCTCAGGGTCGACGTGCTCTCGCTCTCGGCCACGCCGATCCCGCGCACGCTTCAGATGTCGCTCGCGGGCCTGCGCGACATCTCAGTGATCGAGACCCCGCCCGAGGGCCGCCGGCCGGTCAAGACCTACGTCGGCGAGTACGACGAGGAGCTCGTGAGGCAGGCGATCGAGCGCGAGCTCGCCCGCGGCGGCCAGGCGTTCTTCGTCCACAACCGCGTCGAGACG
>DATHAN010000158.1:0-4280 GCA_035296645.1 Thermoleophilaceae bacterium | reverse complement strand
CTCCAGACGCGCGGCTACCGCCGCTTCGAGCTGGCGATCGCCGCCATGCTCGGGCTCGTCCTGCTCGGGTTCCTGTACGACTTCCTCCAGGTCGGAGTAGACGTGCCGGGCTTCATCGACGGGCTCGTCCCAAGCTTCGCGCTCGTCGGGCCTCTCGAGCTCGAGCGTCGGCACCTACTCCGGTCAGGTCGTCATGCAGGGCTTCATCCGGCGGCGGATCCCGCTGTTCCTGCGGCGGGCGCTGACCATGGCGCCGGCGCTCGTCGTGCTCGCCCTCGGCCTCGATCCGACCAGCACGCTCGTGATCTCGCAGGTAGTGCTCTCCTTCGGCATCCCGTTCGCGCTCGTGCCGACCATCCTCCTGACGCGCCGCCGGGACGTCATGGGGAGCCTCACCAACCGCCGGATCACCACGCTCGTGGCATCCGTGGTCGCGGCGCTCATCATCGGCCTCAACGGCTTCCTCCTCTACGGCACGTTCTTCGGCTAGCCGTCCCGCGCGCGCCTCGCACCGCGCGGCGGGGAGCGCCGCGGGCCCGGCGGCCACGCGCACCGGGCCGGGCGGTCCGGGGCCCGAGGTAGCATCGCGCCGCCCGATCGGAGGAGGTCCCTTGGCACTGATCCACAACCCGATGGCCGAGCTCACCGGACCGCTGCACCGCGTCGAGGCCGCGCTGTCCGAGCTGTCCGGCGACCTCGGCGCGCTCGAAGTGCTGCCGACGATGAACGCCGGAATCGAGCGGACGAACGAGCGCCTGGCCCGCGTCGAGGCGGAGGTCGCGCTCACGCGCGCGGCGAACGAGCGCGCGGTCGAGGCGCTCGACGCCATCCGCGGCGAGCTCGCGCAGGCGGTGGGGCTGCTCGCGGGCGGCGCGCGCCCGGGACCCGCCGGGAAGCCGCGCGGCGAGCCCGCGTAGGCCGGCGCGCGCCCGGTCGCGCATGAGCAGCGACGCGCACGCGCGCGCCGAGCTCTTCCGCGACGCCATGTCCGCGCTGGCGAGCGGCGTCGCCGCGATCACCGCGCGCCGCGCCGACGGCCGGCCGGCCGGACTGCTCGCCACGTCGGTCGCCGCCTACAGCGCCGAGCCGCCCTCGGTGATGCTGTCGGTCGCACACAGCTCGCGCTCGCACGCCGTGCTCGTCGAGCACGCCGACCGGTTCGGGCTTCACCTGCTCGCCCGCGGGCAGGAGAAGATGGCACGCGTCTTCGCGAGCCGCGCCGACGACAAGTACGCGGGCCTCGAGTGGGAGTGGGACGGCGAGGTGCCTCGCCTTGGCGGAGTCGTCTCCTACCTGCGCTGCCGCCGCAGCGCCGTGTTCGCGCACTACGACCACTCGGTGCTGATCGGCGACGTCCTCGACGGCGGCCACGCCGGGGGTGAGCCGCTGCTGTGGGTGCGGCGCCGCATGGGCTGGCGCCTGAGCCCGGAGGGATGAGCGGGCGGCCGACCGGCGCATGCGGCGGCGCGCTCCGGTCGAGCGGCACACCGCCACACCGGTCACCGGCCCAGAGCCGGAGAGGGGACTCGAACCCCTGGCCTGCCGCTTACAAGGCGGCTGCTCTACCAGCTGAGCTACTCCGGCGCGCGGGCCCGAGTCTAGGACGTGGCCGCGGCGCCACGGTCGCCCGCTCGACCCACGCGGCGACGCCCGCTACGGCCGTCCGCCCACCTCGGTGACGCCGACCGCGGCCTCGATGTCGCCGAAGCCGTTCGAGGAGACCTCGAACTCCGGCGCCGCGACGTCACGCTCGGAGTTGAGGCGCGCCTCGAGCACTCCGAGCACGACGCCGAACAGGGCGTGTCGCCACGTCGCCTGGGCGAGCGCCCGGCCGTTGCCCGACAGCGTGTCGAGCTCGTCGCGCGCGGGGTGGAGGCGGTCGACGAGCACCCCGAGCGGCCACAGCCCGAAGTTCTCGACCATGGCCGCGAGCAGGCCGCGCGCCGCGAGCGGGCCGGGCAGGAACGGCCGCACCTGCGCGTACGCGGCTCCGAACAGGGCGCCGTTGCCGACGTGGAGCGCCGCCCCGGCGAGCGGCCACGCGGCGCCGCGCGTGACGAGCTTGCCGAGCAGCTCGACGTCGTCGTAGCTTGAGCCGCCGACGCGCCGGTCGAGCGGCTGCTGCGCCGCCCACAGGCCGGCGGCCAGCCCGCCGGCGAGCGCCCCGTTCACGCTTCGCCGCAGATCCATGGCGGGAGCCTACCGTGGCCGGCCACGTACTAGCCGTCCGAGGGAGTAACGGGAAGTTCACACGGGGGTAAGTAATAGGTACGGCACGTCGAGGGCCGGCGCCCAGCCGCGCCGCTCGCGGCGCCACTGCGCCGCCCCGCCTCTAACCATGACCGCGACCATCGACAAGCGCCCGACCGACGCGCCCGCCGAGGACCGCGACGGCCACCTCGAGCGCTACCATGAGCGCACCCGCCGGCGAGGGGTCAACCACGCGCTTCTGCTGCTGGTGAACCTGACGCTGCGGCCGCTGCTCCTGGTCTTCTTCCGCCTCGGGCGGATCGGCCGCGAGCACATCCCGAAGCGCGGCGGGGTCCTGCTCGCCGCCAACCACCGCTCGTTCCTCGATCCGTTCGTGATCGGGGTCTGCACGTTGCGGCCGTGCTACTTCATGGCCAAGCGCGAGCTCTTCGACAAGCGGTGGATGGCCTGGGTCCTCAACCGGCTCGGCGCGTTTCCCGTGTGCCGCGGGGAGTCGGACGAGGAGGCGATGACGACCGCGCGCATCCTGCTCGAGCGCGGCGCGGCGGTGGTGGTCTTCCCCGAGGGGACGCGCATCCGTCGCGGCTCGCTCGAGCGCCCGCGCCGGGGGGTCGGCCGGCTCGCTCTCGAGACCGGCTCGCCCGTCGTGCCGATCGCGGTCCTCGGGTCCGAGCGCGCTCGCCGGGGGTGGAGAATCAGGCCGGTCAAGGTGCGCGTGCGCTGCGGTCGCCCGCTCACCTTCCCGCACGTCGAGCGGCCGACCGAGCGGCTTGCCGCCGAGCTCAGCGAGCGGATCTGGCCGTGCGTCGAGCTCCAATGGGAGTGGCTCGGCGGCCTGCCGCCCCTGCGCACCGCCGCGGTCGTCGGCGCGGGCTCGATGGGCACGGCGCTCGCCGTCCTGCTCGTGCGCGCCGGCCTCGAGACCCAGCTCGCGTGCCGCCACTCGGACCAGGCGGCGCGCCTGCGCGACGACGGTCGCAACGCCGACTACCTACCGGACGTCGACCTCCCCGACGGCCTGCGCATGACGACGACCTCGGAGATCGAGTTCGGCGCGATCGACCTCGTCGTGATCGCCACCCCCTCGCGCGACCTCCCGCAGGTCATGGGCCAGATCGGCGCCCGCATCGGGGCGCGCAGCGCGGTGCTCGTGCTCTCGAAGGGGCTCGTCGCACCGCTCGCCACGCGGCCGACCGACTACGTGGCGGCGCGCTGCCCGGCGCGCGCGGCCGCGCACCTCGGCGGGCCAGCGCACGCCGCCGAGGCCGTGGCGAGCGGCGCCGCGGTAGTGCTCGCGAGCGACGACGACGACCTGCGCCACCAGCTCGCGCCGGTGCTCGAGCGGGCGGGCCTCGAGGTCGAGGCGACCGACGACGTGGCGGGCGCCGAGTTCGGCGGCGTCGCGAAGAACGCCGCCACGCTCGCCGCGAGCGTCGCCGCCGAGGTGGGGATGAACGCCGCCGGCGCCGCGGCGGGGCGGGTATTCGCCGAGGTCCACGAGCTGGCGCGCGCGCTCGGGTCGCGGCCCGACACGCTCGCGGGCCTCGCCGGGGTCGGCGACCTCATCGGCACCGCCCTCGCTGACGGCAGCCGCAACCGCCGCGCGGGCGAGCTGCTCGCCGGCGGCGTACCGGCCGAGCAGGTCCCGGCGCTGCTCGGTTGCGCGGCGGAGGCGCTCGACACCATCCCGCTGGTCGTCGCCGCCGCGGAGGGCGCGCGCGTGCCTTGCCCGGCGACGCGCGGGCTCGCCGCGCTCATCGCCGGCGAGACGGCGCCCGAGCACTGGATCGAGGCCCTGCTCGACCGCACGGCGGAGGGCCGGAGGCGGGCGGCGCTCGCCGAGGCCGGGTAGGCTCTGTGGGTGGAGCGAGCAACGACGCCGCGAGCTGAGCTCGACGCGGACTTCACCGAGCTCTACCGCGCCCACTTGCGCGACGTCTACAGCTACGCGTACTACCGCATCGGCAACCACCACGATGCCGAGGACCTCACCGAGCAGACCTTCCTCCAGGCGTGGCGCCACTTCGAGCGCGCGCGCCGCGAGGCCGACGGGCGACCGTTGCGTCCGT
>DATHAN010000157.1:0-13599 GCA_035296645.1 Thermoleophilaceae bacterium | reverse complement strand
GAGTTGCAGATCGCCCGGTGCTCGGGGTCGGTGGTCGTCGCGCACGCTTGGACCGGCGGGCCCAATCCTCCGAGACTCATGTTGGCCACGGCGATGTCGTTCGAGGGGTCGCCGTCGGTACGGGTCGAGGTGACCCAATCGATCCCGCAGATCACCTGCGACGCCGACCCGCTGCCGCTCGCGTCGAGCACCTTGACCGCATCCACCTTCGTGCCGGGGGCCACCCCGACGACGCCCGCTCCGTCGTTCCTCCCCGCGATCGTCCCGGCCACGTGCGTCCCGTGTCCGTTCTCATCCTGGGCCGCGGCGCCCGGCGCGACGCAGTTGGTGCCGCTCGCCGCGTTCAGTTCCCGATGCCCGAGGTCGACGCCGGTGTCAATGACCGCGACTCGCGCGCCGCTGGCTTCACGCGCGCCCGTCGTCGTGGCTGCGCCGATGCGCCGTACGCCCGGCGGAGGAGTCGGCTCGCCGGGCGCCAGATCGGCGGTCGCCCTCACCTTGCGGTCGGGCGTGACCGACAGGACGTCCGGGTCGGCCTCGAGACGCTCGACCTGGCGCGGCGAGAGCTTCGCCGCGAAGCCCTTCACGGCTCGCCGGTAGACGAACCTGGCGCGGAAGCCGTCCCGGCGCTCGCGCCGCTCGGTCTCCGCGGCCGGGCTCTCGGTTGAGCGATCGAAGAGGACGACATACCGGTCGGGGATCTTCTCCTCCGTGCGCCGAGGCGCCTGCCGCTCGGCGGTGGCGGACTGCGGCTCCGGCGTAGGTTCCGCGCGCAGCGCGACCAGCGCGAGGGGCGCGACAAGCACCAGGGCGGCGATGGTGAGCAGTCGACGTAGAGACATGACTATTGATGGCAGGTCCGGCGAATCACGCTCGGGAGGCAACCCCACTTCGAGCCCCTGTTGGTCGTCCTCCCGGCGGTGGTTCCCGTCACGCGTCCGAGATATGCGCCTTTGGGGATGCATGGGTTACGCGCTCGTGACGCCGGCGTGCCGTCACCCGGCCGACGATCGCCCCGAACGCGAGATGGTCGACGAGCTGAGGGAGGCGCGGTAGCGCGCGGACTCGGGGGAACAGCCTTCCGACGACGCCCAGGTCGAGCGCGGCGATCCCGGCGCCAGCGAGCGCGCCCGCCAGGGCCGTCCGCCGATGCGGGAGGATCCCGGCCAGGACCACGCTCCAGCCCAACGAGACAGCGAGGTGCACTGGCACCGCCGCGGCCAGCAGGACCCGGCGCCGATGCCCACGCGGGACCAAGAGAGAGCCGGCGGCCGCCGTGGCCTCGAGAGGATCGCCGCCGGTCGCCAGCGCGTGGATGGTCGAGGGCAGTCCGCTGCCGAGCGACGCCGGCAGGGCGGCCGCGACCCCGTCCTCCACGACCGCGCGCAGCGCCGCCATCTCAGGCGTCGTCGCGCGTCGAGGCCGCGGCCTTCGGCGCCGGCGTCACATGGACCTCCTCGAGCGGCTTCTTGGCCGGTCCGTGGAGGACGCGGCCGTCGGGATCGAAGCGCGAGCCGTGGCACGGGCAGTCCCAGGAACGGTCCGCGCCGTTCCACTCGACGAGGCAGCCCATGTGCGTGCACACCGGCGAGACGGCGTGGAGATCGCCGCGCTCGTCCCGGTGCACGGCGGCCTTCTTGCCCTCGACCTGGAGGATCTTCGCCTCCCCGGCGGCCAGCTCGGACACGTCCGTCGCCTCGCCCTTGCCGAACCGAGCTTGGGCGAACCGCTTCGTGAACGTCAACCCCTGCCCGAGGAACTTGCCCACTGCCCCGCGCGGGCGCCCGCGGGAAGGCCGGGCGGTGCCTACGTCCTCGAGCGGTACCGAGGGGTCGGTGAGCACGTCGACGTCGACCGGCTGCTCGGAGCGCACGAGGCTCTGGATCGTCTCGGTGACGCCCCACGTGTTCACGTTCATCCCGGCGGCCACGCTGCCGCCACGCAGCCAGAAGGCGATGAACTCCCCGCTCTCCGGCTCGCCGCGGAAGACGACGCGGTCGGCGCCGCTCGCGTGCCCCGAGTACTCCATGCCGACGTCGTACTGGTCGGAGAAGAAGTAGGGCACGCGGTCGTAGGGAAGGTCGGCTCCGAGCATGTTCCTGGCCGCTGCGGGGGCCTGGTTGAGCGCGTTCGCCCAGTGCTCCACGCGGAGCCGGCCATAGACGGGATGGCGGGCGTTCGCGACGTCGCCCGTGGCGTAGATGCCCGGGACGCTCGACTCAAGGCGCTCGTTGACGACGATGCCGTTGTCGACCTCGAGACCGGCTTGGTCGGCGAGCTCGGTCCGGGGCGCGACCCCGATACCGACGACGACGAAGTCGCAATCGACCCGCCGCCCGTCGGAGAGGCGCACGGTCTCGACGCTCGCGTCGCCCTCGAATGCCTCGAGGCCCACGCCGGTGAGCAGCTCGACTCCGTGATCGCGGTGCACGGCGGCGAAGATCTCGCCGACCTCGCGCCCGAGGGCACGCTCGAGGGGAACGGCTCCCTGCTCGACGATCGCCACCTCGAGGCCCTTCTCGCGGGCGGAGGCGGCGACCTCCGCGCCGATCCAGCCCGCCCCGACGACGACGAGCCGGCCACCCTGGCCGAGCCGGTCCCTGATCGCTTCCGAGTCGTCGAGGTCGCGCAGGTAGAGCACGCCCTCGAGGTCCGCCCCCGCGACGGGGAGGCGACGCGGCTCGGCGCCGGTGGCCAGCAGGAGCCGATCGTACGCGACCCGCTCTCCATCCGAGAGCGTGACCTGCGAGTCGCGCGTGCCCACCCCGGTGACCCGCGTCGAGGTCATGAGCTCGATCTCGTGGGCCTCGTAGAAGGCCTCCTCGTGGACGAACACCTTCTCGCGGTCGGCCTCTCCCCGGAGGTACTCCTTCGATAGAGGCGGGCGCTCGTAGGGGCGGTGCGGCTCGTCGCCCACGAGGACGACACGGCCGTCGAACCCCTCCTCCCGGAGCGCGGCGGCCGCCCGCGCCCCCGCGAGGCTCGCGCCGACGATCACGTGCGTGGCGTTGCTTCCCATTCGAAGTTCAGCTCCTTCGTTGCTGGGTCGAGTTGTCGAGTTGCTCCACGGGTCGGTGGCCTCGGGCCACGTACGTCAGGCGACCGCTTCGAGCTGCGCGGTGAACCGGTCCTCGGGCGCGTGCGCCGGCTCGAGCAGGTCACCGAGGCGATCGAGGGTCGAGACGAAGCGCCGCTCGAGCCACCTCCGACCGCCGAGCCGCAGCAGGAGCCGGTCGACGGGCCCGGCGCGCACCACCTCCGCGCGGAGGCCGACCAGCGTGCCGGCCCCGCGCTCGATGAGCGTCCAGCTCACGACGGCGAGCGATCGCCGTCCGAGCTCCGCTGTGCCGAGCATCCCGTTCGGCGCGTCGGCGGCCAGGACGCGGGTGCGCGCCGTCCGTCGGATCCCGAGCGGCCCGCGCATACGCACGCGTCCACCCGTGGCCGGGCCGGGGCCGTGCTCGCCCGCCCCGCGATCGAGTTCCAAGACCTCGACGAAGCGGTCGGCAAGAGCCCAATGGTTCTCGAGGTCGGCGAGGTAGTCGAACAGCTCCTCACGCTCGAGGGGAACGACCGCGGTCGCCTCGATGTGGTGCGTCGCGGCCATCACGCGCGCTCCGGCGATGTCCTGACCGACGAGCCGGCAGCGACCCCCGCGGCGATCCCGACCACGCCGATCACGAGGTGAAGGATGTTGTCCTCGGTGTTGATCGGGACGAGCCCGAGGATCACCCCGCCGTCGCCGAGGATGAGACCCCAGATGGCCACGACGATGTAGACGCCTCCGAGCCCGAACGCGTAGGCGCGCGAGGCCACGGCCGAGGAGGCGGCGACGAGCCCGAGCGCTCCCGTCGCGATGTGGACGAGGTTGTGCCAGGCGTTGACGTCGAGGATGCCGAGCACGGCGTCGCGCGGTACGTCGTCGCCCACGGCGAAGCTCCCGTTGTAGAGGAAGCCGACGAGGCCGGCCAGCACGAGCACGGCTCCAAAGCCGAGCGCGTAGAGCCGAGCGGGATTGGTCCGATCCATGACGTTCTCCTTCCGGTGGTTTGTCGTGGGCGCGGCCCGAAACGGAGGCGACGCCGCCGGCGGGCGCCGCGTGGCGACCGACCGTCCCTGTCGCCTGCCTTAGCGCTCCCCGGAGGGCGGGTTCTTACGTCGCCGAGTCGCCTCGCGGGGTCAGAGCGCGCGTCGCCAGCGAGTCCGCTAGGACGCGCGCTCGCTCCGCACGAGATCGCGCAGGCTCGAGTGGTCCTCTCCGCACGCGGGGCAGCCTTCGAGGTGCGCCTTCATCCCGGGAATGCGGACGTCGGCATCGGCGTGGGCGAGCTCGAGCTCGACGTACTCGTCGAGGTGGTCGAAGCACTCCTCGCAGGTGAGCTCGGCGCCGACCGGACCCAGCAGCCGCCGGAGCGTGGCGTCGGATGTGCGATCGAGATCGTCGGACATGGGTCCCTCCTCAGGCCTCTTCGACCGCGAAGCCGGCCGCCGCGAGCTCGGCCCGGAGCTTGCGGCGGGCGTCGTGGAGCGTCTTGTAGAGGGCTCCGCGGGTCGTGTTCAGTCGTTCGGCGAGGACGTCGATCGGGACGCCGTTAAGCGCGAGCGCCACGAGGACCTCGCGCTGGTGAGGCGTCAGCCTGCCCTCGATCGCCTCGCTCAGAGCCTGCATGAGATCGCCACGCTCGGCCTCCTCGTCCGGTGCGGGCCCGCCGCCCGCGAACAGAGGCCACGTCTCGGGCTCGAGCACCACCTCGCGTCCCTGCCAGGCCCGTCGCCGCAACTTGACGCCGGCCTCGAGCAGGGCGAACTTGTAGGCCCAGGTCGTGAAGCGGCTCTGCCCGCGGAAGTCGTCCAGCTTGGACAGCACCGCCATCAGCGCGTCGTTCGCCGCCTGGGTGGCGATGTCCTCGAGCTCCTCCCCGCGCACGTGGGCGAGCGCGGCGCGGCGACGGCCGAGCTCGTAGCGTGCGCCGCGGAGGAGGAGGCCGTGAAGACGGCCGATCGCCTCCTCGCGGTCGGGGCCGCGTGCGGAGCGAAGGCTCTCGAGCCAGGCCCGTGAGTCTGCGTCGGTCCCTCTCTCGCCGGCGGCCGGCGGGCGGCTCGGCGCCGGTGGCCGAGCGATCTCCATGTCCGCCACGTTAACGGCGACGATGCTCATCGGTCTCCCGGCCTCACTCGAGGGGCCGAACTATCCGCGCCGCGAGTGCGGGCGGACATCCGCGGTCGATGAGCTCGAGCAGCGCGTGCAGGTCGAACCCGCGGTCCCGGGCGAGCCGCCCGGCCAGCGCCGGATCGAACCCGGCGGCCTCGAGGCGCGCCGCGCGCCACGCGGCGACCGCCTCGTCCTCATCTTGGGCCCTTGCTGTCTGGGTATCGGAGGCCATGTTCCCCGTTAGTGACCCCGGGCGGGCGGTTCCTTACCTGGGGTCCGAAAAAGCCTCTCCCGTGCGAGACACATCGGCGGCGGGCCGCGCTCGCCCGCGTAAGAAGCGGCGCCCGGGCGCCGCAAACGGTCGAGCAGGGAAAGCGACCGACGGAGCGGGAGAACGATGACCCTTCAAGTGACGACCATCGATACGGCAAATGCACGCGACGCCTCGGCGGGGACCACGGCGTTCGTCCTCTCGGGCGGCGCGTCGCTCGGGGCGATCCAGGTCGGCATGCTACGCGCCCTGTTCGAGCGCGCCATCGCCCCCGACCTGATCGTCGGGACCTCGGTCGGAGCGATCAACGGGGCATTCGTTGCGTCGCGGCCCCCGACCGTCGAGACGGCCGACGCGCTCGCCGGAGTCTGGCATGAGCTCGGGCGCCGGGACGTCTTCCCGCTCAGCCCCCTCACGGGCCTGCTCGGGATCGCGGGAGGGCGCAACCACCTGGTCCCGCTGACGGGCCTGCGCCGCCTCGTGGCCGACCACCTCGAGCTCAAGCGGCTCGAGGACGCGCCGGTTCCACTCCACGTCGTGGCCGTCGACGTCTTCTCCGGGCGCGAGCGGCGACTATCGTCCGGGCCGGCGCTGGACGCGATCCTGGCCAGCGCGGCGATCCCCGGGGTCTTCCCGCCCGTGGATTGGGAGGACACGGAGCTGATGGACGGAGGCATCGCCAACAACACCCCCATCTCGCACGCGCTCGAGCTCGGCGCTGACCGCATCTACGTCCTTCCCACCGGTGCCGCCTGCGAGCTTCCCGCATCTCCGAAGGGAGCCCTCGCGATGGGCGTCCACGCCATGAGCCTGCTCATACACCAGCGCCTCCTGGAGGAGGTCGAGCAGTTTCGCGGCGATCCTCGGGTCGAGGTCCTCCCGCCACCTTGCCCGCTCGCCGTTCAGCCGATCGACTTCGGCCACAGCTCCGAGCTGATCGAGCGCGCGCTCGGCGACGCCCGTCGCCACCTCGACTCGGGTCGCCGCGGGCGGCGGGTTCGGGCGCGTCGCAGAGGCACGGCCCTGCGCCAAGCTGCCGGCGCTTCTCCGTCGAGCGGCGCCAGGGTCGCGGCATGAGCCGGCGGCTCGACAAACGCCGCATCACGACCGCGCTCGGCACCCACCTCATCAATCCGGTCGTCCGGTTCCTCGTGAAGCGGGGGATCGCCCCTCCGAGCTACGCGATCCTCGAGACGACCGGGCGGCGCACGGGAGAGCCGCGCCGCACTCCGGTCGGGAACGGTCTCGACGAATCGACGTTCTGGATCGTCGCGGAGCACGGCCGCCGCGCCGCGTACGTCCGCAACCTGATCGCGAACCCCCGCGTCCGCGTGAAGGTCGGCCGCCGCTGGCGCTCGGGCACGGCGCATCCGGTCCCCGACGACGACCCGCGCGAGCGCCAGCGACGAATCGGGCTCGCTTCAACGCCGCGATCGTCCGGACGATGGGGACCGACCTCATGACGGTGCGCGTGGACCTCGATCCCTGAGGGGCTCCGCTCTCGACGCGGGAGGCGCTCACGCCTCAAGCTCACCGAGCCACGACACGATCGCCTCGGCATAGTCGTCGGCGGCTCGCTCAAGGAGGTCGTTGTGCCCGAGACCCGGGAAAATACGCAGCGACTTCGGCTCGCGCGCGGCCTCGAAGATGGCCCGGCAGTGCGAGACGGGGACGACCTCGTCCCGCTCGCCGTGCAGGACGAGGAGCGGCGAGCGGAGCTTCTCGACCCGGCTCAGACTCGGGTAGGCGTCGGGGACCAGAGCGGCCGGCAGGTACGGGTAGTGCTCGCGGGCCATCTCCCTCACGCTCGTGAAGGCGGACTGGAGCACGACGCCGAGC
The DNA here is from genome assembly GCA_035296645.1 of Thermoleophilaceae bacterium. Taxonomy (GTDB): domain Bacteria; phylum Actinomycetota; class Thermoleophilia; order Solirubrobacterales; family Thermoleophilaceae; genus JACCUC01. The sequence continues at coordinate 6,337 of DATHAN010000157.1, read as the reverse complement.
GGCGGGGCATCGAGCGCGAGCGCCAGGGCGACCGCCCCACCAAGGGACTCACCGACGTAGACGACGCGCGACGGCTCTACCTCGTCCTGTCTGAGGAGCGCCTCGCGCGCGGCTCGCGCGTCATGGTAGGTCCCCTCCTCACTCGGTCGGCCGCTGCTGTGACCGTAGCCTCGGTAGTCGAAGAGCAGCACGTCGAACCCGGCCCTCGATAGGGAGCTCGCGTGGTCGAGCCGATCGGCGATGTTGCCGCCGTTCCCGTGGAGAAAAAGCACATGTCCCCGCGAGCGGGCCTCCGAGGCGACGAACCACCCGTGGAGTCGCTCGCCGTCGTCGGTCTCGATGGTGACCTCGCGAGCGGTGAGGCCGACCTCGGCGGGCCAGCGCAGGATCCTCCGCTCGGGGAAATAGAGGAACGAGTTGAGGACCGTCCGCACCACTCGCGGGTGCTGTTACCGCTCGGCGGCGGGCTTGATTCCTCCCTCGGCTCTCGGAAGCGGCGCGCGCCGAGGTGAGCGAGCGCTCCGAGGTGTCGGAGGGCGGTACGGTCAGGGCCGGTGCGCCCCTCCCAGATCCAACGTCGCACCCTCGCGGTGCTCGCCGCCGCGCAGGTCTTCGGCGGGGTCGGCTTCTTCCTCGGCGTCACGGTCGCCGCCCTTCTCGCCCGCGATGTCTCCGGACGGGAGTCGCTCGGCGGTGTGCCGCTCGCCTTCGCCGTCCTCTCGGGGGCGCTCGCCGCGGGCCCGATCGGCGCCTGGATGGGCCGAGCGGGCCGGAGGGCGGGCCTCGTGGCTGGCCACCTCGTCGCCGCCGGCGGCGCCGCGCTGGTCGTTCTCGCCGCGGGAATCGACAGCTTCGCGCTGCTGTGCCTCGGGATGGCGGGGTTCGGGCTCGGGAACACGTCGAACCTCCTCGCACGCTATGCCGCTACGGACCTCGCACCCGCGCAGCAACGCGCGCGGGCGATCAGCATCGTGCTCCTGGCGACCGCGGCGGGGGCCATCGCGGGGCCGAATCTCGCTGCGCTCACGGAACCGCTCGCGGCCGCCCTGACCGTGCTCGCGAGCGCGGGACCGTTCGCCCTGGCGGTGGGCGCGTACCTGATCGCGGCGACCATCCTGCTCGTTCTCCTCCGGCCGGACCCGTTACTGGCGTCACGCGCCGACGGCCGGCAACCGACCGCACCGGCATCGGGCTGGACGAGCGCCCTCAGAGACCTTCCCGCCTGGCCCCGACTCGCTCTCATCGGGGTCGGCGTCATGGCCGGATCGAACGTCGCGATGGTCGCCGTGATGACGATGACCCCCATCCACATGGAGGCCGCCGGTCAGTCCCTTTCGTCCGTGGGACTCGTGATCTCGCTGCACGTCGCCGGCATGTACCTCCCCTCGCCGGTCTCGGGCTCACTCGCCGACCGCTATGGCCGGCGGCCGGTCGTGGCGGGCGGCGGTCTGGCACTCGCCGTGGCCGGAGCGCTCGCCGCCCTTGCGCCAGGCGAAAGTGCCCCGCTCATGGCCGTCTCGCTCGCCCTGCTCGGCGTCGGCTGGAACCTCGGGCTCGTGGGGGGGAGTGCGCTCCTTACCGACGCGATCGCGCCGGACCGGCGAGCCCCGATACAGGGCGCCGCCGACCTCATCATGGGGGTCGCCGCGATGTCCGGCAACCTCATCGCCGGGCCTCTGTTCCACGCCGGCGCCTTCGGCGTCCTCGGCGCGGGCGCGGCGGCGATCGGCGCCGTCGTGGTCTTGCTCGCCTCGCGCGCTCGAGCGCCCGTGGCCGCGAGCAGCTAGGCCCCGGGCGCTCGGTACCTCACCTCGTGAGCCCGGCGCAGCGCGTCGAGCGTCTCGTCGACGGTCAGGAGAACCGTCGTCTCGAGCGAGCTGAGCGCACCGCCTCCGGTGATCGCCAGCGCGACGGCGGCCATGGACACGTTGTCCGGCGCCTCCCAAAGCGTGTAGGCGTCGTGCGGGCCGAAGGCATACCAGAAGCCGTGGAGCTCGCCGCCAACCGACTCGATGTAGGACCGGGCAGCGTCTTGCCGGTCCTCCGGATTGCCGATTAGCCTGGCCCAGGTCTCCGGCGTGTAGCTGAACCTCGAGAGATACAGCGGCATCGTCCTCTCCCTCGTTCGCGAAGCGCCGAGCTTACGGGTCCACGGCCACGTTGAAGCCCCCGTAGATCATACGCTTGGCGTCGAATGGCATATCCTCACCCTTCATCATCTCCTCGAGCCGCGGGTCCTTCATCACCGCGGCGTTGACGCGGTCGCGCTGCTCACGCGACTCGAAGACGATCCACGAGAAGACGACCGTCTCGCCCTCCTCGACCTGAACGCTGCGCGGGAAGGAGGTCACCTCCCCCACCTTCACGTCGTCGGCGACGCACTCGCGGAACTCGAGCGCGCCGTGCTCGCGCCACAGCTTCCCCGACTCGCGCGCCATCTCGAGGTAGGCGTCGAGCTTGTCCTCGGGAACGGGGAGGACGAATCCGTCGACGTACAGGGCCATGGGGTCTCCTTCGGCTCGGGTGGTTGGGACGACGGGCGGGCGCTGGCATGTTCACCGCGTCTCGCGGTGTTAGACCGGTGTGGACCAAGGGACTCATCGGTCCACCGGGGTCCGCGTCGCGTGCGGCTCTTGGTTCTCCGGCTGGCGCGCCTTGTCCCGCTCCTCCGTGCAATGCGGTCACGGGGCGCGACGAGCGCGGGGCGGAGCGACCGCGCCTACCGCGCGATGACCTCGATGACGAACCGGTCCTGGTCTCCGTCGTCGTCGGTCACGGTCAGCGTGACGAAGTATCGACCCCGCTCCGAGTACCGGTGCGAGGGGGTTGGGCCGCTGCCTCGGGTCCCGTCTCCGAAATCCCAGCGCTGGCTCGCGAGCACGCCGTCGGAGTCGCGAGACCCTCGCCCGTCGAATCTCACGCTGAGAGGCGCGTCGCCGTACCGCGGCGATGCCTTTGCCTCGGCGATCGGCGGCACGTTGCCGCCGTTGAGCAGCCGCGTCGTGATGTCCGTCCGGTAGGCCACGAAGCTCTCGTACCGGCCACGCATCCATACGACCGACATGTCGTCGTCGAAGGCCAAGAGACCACGCGGTGAGATCGGGCGGACGTTCTTGGTGCTCGAGCCGGAGGTTACGGCGCTCTTTCTCCACGACGCCCCCCCGTCCGGGGTCCTCCAGGTCTCGACCTCGTGCATGCCGTTCGACTCCCGCGAGAGGTAGACGACCGACGGGTTCTCGTGGTCGAGGGTGATCCCGCCCGAGTAGTGCGGCTCTCCGCGGTCCTCGGAGATCGAGCCGCCGGCCCTGGTGATCCCGTACCACTTCCAGGCGCTCCCCGTCCAGCGGGCGTAGCGGTAGCGGTGATCCGACTCCGAGGCGAAGGCGGCGAAGACGATGATCGGCCGACCGGAGGAGTCGAAGGCCACGTCGTGGACCCACGACTTGGACCTCGTGTCATAGACGGTGTCCGCCTGGCTCGGAGAGAGGGGCAGGTCGGACATCGACTCGATCCGCCTGCCGTTCGCCCGATAGAACGCGCCGCGCCTGTAGTACCCGTAATAGATGTTCGTATTGATGTTCCGCGGGTGACCCTGCGTGAAGGCAAAGTGGATCTTGTCCGTCTTGTTCGACGTGAACTTGATGTACGGACGGTGGTCCGGGTAGCGAATTAGCGTCTGGGCTGAGGACCACGTGCGCCCGTTGTCGGAGGACCGGGCGAAGCTCGGCTGGTAGTTACCTCCGCGCCAGAAGAGCCACAGCCGATTGTCCTCGCCGCTCAGCTGTATCGGGTTGGGGTAGGTATACCCCCTGGGACCGGGCGTGTTGGTGGGGATGGTCTTCTCCGTTCCCCACGAGGTGACGTCCTCGGCGCGCGCGGAGATCCGGTAGTACATCCGGGAGCCCGCGTGGCGGGAGTAGAAGACGATGAGGCGTCCACCCGGCAGGACGTGGAGAGAGGGATTGTCGTGGTCGTCGATCTCGAGGCCCCACCGGAGGACGGTCGTCGTACGAACGCGCGAGGTGTGGTCATAGCTGGCGACCTTGACGTCGCCCTCCCGGTCGATCCAACCGAGATAGGTGCGGTTGTTGTGGTGGACGCCCCGGGGGTCGCCGAACCAGCACCAAGCGCCGCCTCCCAGGGACCGGATGGTTGGCGCGGCGCCGGCTGAGGAGGGTGCGGCGGCCGGGGCCGCCGACACCGCCAGGGCCAGCAGGACGACGACTGAGCTTCGAAGCCCCTGCGGCACGGACGATCCCTCCCGTTGGCTTTGGCACCTCGGCGGCCAAGCCCCTCAGGGGAGGGCGGTGCCGCGCCGGACTGACCGACGCGAGGCTAGCCTCGCGCGAGGGGCGCGTCAACCGCCCTCAGGCAAGGCCGGGCCGGCACAGCCGCTCTATACTCGTGCGGCGCAACTCCTTGCCGAGGAGCGCCCTAACCATCTCCCCGTGTCCAACCGTCTCCCCATACTGGTTTGCGTCCTGGCGGGGCTCGCGTGCTTTCCGTCCTCGGCCTACTCGCACGCCTACCACCCGGGGGCGAGCGAGCCCGTCACCAGCGCGCCTGGACTCCGGCTCACCGCGGTCGGCAGCTTTCGCTTTCCGACGTTCGTCAGGGGCGACGGCGTATCGAGCTCGCGTCTGTACGTCGTCGAGCAGGAAGGCCGGATTAGGCTCAGAGACGGCGGCAACAACCTCACGCGGCCGTTTCTCGACATGGCCGACCTGGTCCGCTACAGCGACGACGAGACCGAGCGTGGGCTGCTGTCTATCGCCTTCAGCCCCGACTACGCGACGAGCCGCCTGTTCTACGTCTTCTACACCCAGAACGACGGCGATCTACGAGTAGACGAGCTGAAGCGGTCTCACAACGACGCCACTCGGGCCACAAGGTACGGGCGACGCAAGGTCCTCGAGGTCGACCATTCCGGTTGGGACACGCATAACGGCGGGCAGCTTCAGTTCGGCCCCGACGGATACCTGTACGTCTCGACGGGCGACGGCGGCGGCGACGGACGCAACGTCGATCCCCTCCGCTCAGGGCAGAGCACGCGAACCCTGCTGGGCAAGCTGCTCAGGATCGATCCCCGGCGTCGAAGCGAGGGGCTCGGGTACGCGGTGCCCGCGGGCAACCCGTTCGCCGGGCGCGACGGCCGGCGAGATGAGATCTGGGCTTACGGCCTGCGTAACCCATGGCGCTTCAGCTTCGGTCCCTCGGGGGCGCTGTGGATGGGAGAGGTGGGGGCCAAGAGCCGAGAGGAGATCAATTTCTCGGCGCCGGGCGCGCGGGGGCGGGGTTACAACTTCGGCTGGAGCTGCTACGAGGGGACCGTCCACATCGGGTCGTGCAGCGCTCCGGGCCATGACCCGCCACTCTTCCAGTACTCGCACGCCGGCTCGAGCTGCGCGATCACCGGCGGGTACGTGGCCCGGGATCCTCAGATCCCGGCCCTGAGGGGTCGCTACATCTACGGCGATTACTGCACCGGGGCGTGGCACGCGCTTCGGCGAACCACGAAGGGCGTCCGGAACAGTTCCCTGGGCCTCGTCGTCCCCAAGCTGACGAGCTTCGGCGAGGACTCCGTAGGCCGTCTCTACGCCGTCTCCAGGGGTGGACACGTCTATCAGCTGCGGGCGACCGCGAGATAGCTGGACGGGGTCACAGCCCCGGGGGGCGACAGGACTCGAGAAGGGCCAATCGAGCGGCGGACGCGCCGTCGCTCAATACGCAGCCGGGATCAGTCTGCTCCGCCGGCGTCCTCGCTCCAGCGCCGCACGATGTCGCGCATCGAGAGCACGCCCACGAGGTCACCGCCGTCAGTGACCACGAGATGCCGAAAGCCTCCGGAGACCATGGCCTTCGCGGCCTTGACGAGGGGCCAGTCGGGCTCCGAGTAGCTCGCGCTCCCCTGCACGTGGTCGGCGACCTTCTCGTGCTTGGGGTCCTTTCCCTGGCCCACCGCCCGTGAGATGTCGCGCTCGGTGACGATGCCCGGCCCCGGCTGGTCGGGGTCTATGACGATGACCGCGCCCGCGTTGCGGTCGGCCATCGCGCGGGCCGCGTCCTCGAGCGTCCGTGCCGGCTCAATGGTCAGGACGTCAGGCGTCATCTCGTCGCGCACGGTGACCTCGCCCATGTCGCGGCCAGCATACGGACACGCGCCCTGTCGGTACCGCGCCGATCGACCCCCCGCGGTCGCCGCGGCCGAGCGCGGCTCATGCCAACCGCCGGGCGCACCGGAGCGGCTCATCCGCGTTGGTCAGCCCGGGCGCTCGACCCGCCGCACTGCCGCGTCGATCCCCCCGTCCAGGTAGGGCTCCGACAGGTCCACCCCCGG
>DATHAN010000156.1:0-8804 GCA_035296645.1 Thermoleophilaceae bacterium | reverse complement strand
TCGAAGTCGGCGCTGCGCGACAGCCGCCTGCGACCGCCCCGGCGCCCCGTCTGACGCTGGCCGGGGGTCGCCACCGGCCTACGGGGTGAGCCGTGTGCGGCCCTTGGCGCGGCGGCGCTTCAGCATCGCGCGACCGGCGCGAGTCCGCATGCGCGCGCGGAATCCGTGCCTGCGGGCGCGCTTGCGCGTCTTGGGCTGGTAGGTGCGCTTCATGGCTCGGCGCGAGTATAGGCAGGGCCGCGCGGTGCTCTCGGATCTCGCCCTCAGGGCTTTTCCGCGCGCTTTGCGGAGAGGTCGCGGCAGCGCGAGCGCGACGCGGCGCCGACCCCGCTTCGCCGATGTAGACTTGCTGCTCGCCGCCGGGCGGGGAGAGCCGGGCGGGTCCTCCGAATACGTGACCACCGGCCGCGCCGCGGAGGTGCGCTGCTGCCCGTGCCCGAAGAGCTCGAGACGACCTGGCGCCAGATTCGCGCTGAGCTTCGCGCCTCCGCGGCCGAGGCCGCCTTCGACACGTGGCTCGCGCCGCTTGCGCCCGTCGACGACCGCGAAGGCGTACTGACCGTGAGCGCGCCGGCGGAGACACTGCGATGGGTCGAGGCGCGTTACCTCCACCTTCTCCGCCAGTCGGCGCGCCGCGCCACCGGCCGCGCGCTCGCCGTCGAGCTCGTCGACGAGGGGGCGCTCGCGGCGGAGGAAGGCGAAGCGCAGGCGGACGGCGCCTGCGTACAACCGCGGCCGGACACGGGGGACCGTGCGCTCAACCCGCGCTACACGTTCGATGGTTTCGTGATCTGCGTGGGCAACCGACTCGCGCACGCCGCGAGCCTCGCGGTCGCCGAGCAGCCCGCCCAGGCGTACAACCCGCTGTTCCTGTTCGGCCCGCCGGGGCTCGGGAAGACCCACCTCCTGCACGCGATCGGTCACTACGTGCGGGCCTACGCGGGCGAGATGCGGGTGGCCTACACGACGGTCGAGGCGTTCACCGGCGAGTTCGTCGCCGCCACGCGGCGTGGCGACTTCAAACGCTTCCACGAGCGGTTCCGGGACGTCGACGTCCTGCTCGTCGACGACGTGCAGTTCCTCGCGCACCGCGCGGGGACGATGGAGGCCTTCTTCCACACCTTCAACGCGCTGTACGAGTCCGGTCGCCAGATGGTGCTCACCAGCGACCGCCCTCCCGGTGAGCTCGGCGGGCTCGAGGATCGCCTGCGCGAGCGGTTCCACTGTGGCCTCGTGGCGGCGCTCGAACCGCCCGACATGGCCGCCCGCACGACGATCCTGCGCAAGCGCGCGCACGCCGACGGGGTCGAAGGGATCGACGCGGCCACGTTCGCCGAGGTCGCTCGCGTCGCGCCGCCGACGGTTCGCGGACTCGAGGGCGCGCTCATCCGTCTCGTCGCCTACAGCTCCCTGACCGGAGAGCAGGCCACACCCGAGCTCGCGCGGAAAGTCCTCGGTGGACTGCTCGCCGAGGCCACTCGCGCGAACGCACCGCTCCCGAAGGTCGAGGAGATCAAGCACGCGACTGCCGATGCGTTCGGCCTCGACGTCGAGGCACTGGACGGCGAGGGGCGCAGCGCGCGCGTCGCGTTTGCCCGTCAGGTCGGCATGTACCTGACGCGCGAGCTCGCGCGCGAGAGCCTGCCCGCCGTCGGCGCGGCGTTCGGAGGCCGGCGCCACGCCACCGTCGCCCACGCCTGCCGGCGCGTCGAGCGCGAGGTGGCAGCGAACCATGACGCCCGTCGACTTGTCGACAACCTGAAGGCGAGCCTCGCCGCACGGCCGTGACGACCGCTTGCGCTGCGAGAATCACACCGGTTGTCGTCAGGCGATGAGCAACCGTCACGCCGCTCCGAGCAGGCAAAGCGCGACGTTGTCGACATCGTCAGCAGACCAATCTTCTCCATGAGAGGCAAGGTGACCGAGTGAAGTTCTCTCTTCCGCGCGACCGCTTCCTCGCGGAGCTCGGCGTCGCCGTGCGCGGGGTCTCGGCACGCAGCGCGATCCAGACCCTCTCCGGGGTCATGCTCGCCGTTCGGGACGGCACGGTCGAGCTCCAATCCACCGACATGGAGCTCGGGATCCGAGTCCGGCTCGAAGCGCCGACGGAGCAGGAGGGGAGCGCCCTCGTCCCCGGTCGTCTCCTGCTCGACGTCGTACGCTCGCTGCCGGGCGAGGACCTGACGCTCGAGGCGCGAGGCAGCGAGGGCGACGTCGAGCTTTCGTCCGGCGCGGCGAGCTTCCGCCTGCGGACCTTGCCGCCCGAGGACTTTCCCACCTTGCCCGAGCTGTCGGGCGAGACGGTGAGGATGCCGGCCGCCGCCTTCTCCCACACCGTCTCGAGGGTGGCCCGCGCCGCGTCGCGCGACGAGACGCGCCCGCATCTCACCGGGGTGCTCGTCTGGGCCAGCGAGCGCGAGCTGCGGATGGTGGCGACCGACTCGTACCGACTCGCCGTCAAGGAGACGACGCTCGCGGAGCCGGTCGCGGCCGAGCTCGAGGCGAACGTCCCCGCCCGGGCTCTGCAGGAGCTCACGCGGATCGCCTCGGCGGAGGGCGCCGACGAGGTCGTGGTCGCGACGCTCCAGAACCAGGCCGTCTTCGAGGTCGGCTCGACCGTCGTCTCCTCGCGCCTCGTCGAGGGGCGCTTCCCGAACTACAGCCAACTTCTTCCCGAGAGCTACGAGCACGAGTTGCGTGTCGACGGCGACGAGCTGCTGGCCGTCGTCCGCCGCATCAGCCTGCTAGCCCAGCGCAACGCGCCCCTGCGGCTGCGCTTCAGTGAGGGCGAGCTCGAGGTGTCGGCGCGGACCCCCGACGTCGGCGAGGCGCGCGAGACTCTGCCCGTCGCGTTCCAGGGCGAAACGCTCGAGATCGGCTTCAACCCGGAGTTCCTCCGCGACGGGCTCGAGAGCGCCGACTCCGACGACCTCGTCCTCAAGCTCATCAGCCCCCTCCGGCCGGGCCTGATACAGGCTGGGGCGGAAGGCGACGGATTTCAGTATCTAGTCATGCCGATCAGACTCAACGTCTAAGAGCGGTCTTGACGGCCCGCGCCGCCCACCTCGAGCTGCGCGACTTCCGCAACTACGAGCGCGCTGAGATCGAGCTGGGCCCGGGGCTAACGGTGGTGACCGGTCCCAACGGGGCGGGCAAGACCAACCTCCTCGAAGGGCTCTATTTCGGCCTTACGGCCCGCTCGTGCCGCACCTCAACGGAGCGTGAGCTCGTGCGCACGGGCGCGACCGCAGTGCGCTCGGTCGTCGGCACCACCGGCGCGGACGGGCGCGAGCACCGGCTCGAGGTCGGCTTCGAGCCCGGCGAGCCGAAGCGCCTGCGCGTCGACGGCGCACCCGTGGAGGGGATCCCCGATTCCGACGTACGCCCGCTCGTCAGCGTGTTCATGCCCGACCGCCTGACCCTGGTCAAGGGCCCGCCGAGCGCGCGGCGCGCGCACCTCGACCGCCTCGTCGCGGCCCTGTGGCCGGCGCGAGCGGAGGCGCGGGCCGCCTACGCGCGCGCCCTCGCTCAGCGCAACGCGGCGATTGCTCGGGTGCGCTCAGGCGCGGCGCCGGCATCGGCGCTCGACCCATGGGACGCCGAGCTAGCGCGCCACGGCCTCGACTTGATGCGGGCGCGCGCCGAGAGTGCCGCGCGCCTCGCCGCCCCGTTCGCCGCGCGCGCTGTCGACCTCGGCCTGCCCGAGCCGGCGACGCTCGCGTACATGCCGCGCTCGCGCGCCGAGGAGCCACCCACGCTGCTCGCCGAGCTGCGCGAGCGGCGCGAGTCCGACCTCGAGCGCGGCTTCACCGGGCACGGGCCCCACCGCGACGAGCTCGTGCTGACCCACGACGGCCGCTCGCTGCGGGGCTACGGCTCCCAGGGTCAACAGCGCGTCGCGCTGCTCGCCCTCCTGTTCGCCGAGCGGGAGGTCCTGCTCGAGCGCGGGAGCGCGCCCCTAATGCTCCTCGACGACGTGACCTCGGAGCTCGACGGCGATCGCCGCGAGCGGCTCGCGGAGGTCGTGCGCGTGGGCGGACAGGCCGTCGTCTCCGCCACCGAGGCCGGGCACGTGCCGGGAGCTGCCTCCCCCGACGTGACGCACGTCCACGTGGAGGCCGGTCGCGCGGCGGTGCGCCCGCGGCTCGCGGCGGCATGAGACGCCTCGCCCCTCGCCCCCTCGACGCCGCGCTCGCCGGCGCGCTCCCGGGCCTGCGACCCGCGACCACGCTGGCGCGCGTGCAGGAGGCGTGGCCGGCGGTGGCGGGGGAAGCGGTGGGCGCCGAGGCCGAGCCGGTGTCGGAGCGCGCGGGCACGGTCACTATCCGGTGCGGCTCGTCGGTGTGGGCACAGGAGCTCCAGCTGCTCTCGGGAGATCTGCTCGCGCGCCTGAACGCGGCTCTCGACCGCGCCGACGGCCACCCGTCCGTCACCGCCCTGCGCTTCGTGACGGCGGGCTTCGGACCAGGGAATTCACACAGGGCGCCATGACCGTGCCCGGCGTGCGCGTTTTTTGGCGATTTGCGGGCATTTTGTCGCTCCTCCCGAGTCCGTGACGGCGGCCCGCGCTGCTACCATTGTCGTGTCAGTTCGGACGCCCCGGCCGCCCCGCCAGACCAAGCGCGCGCCGGGGTTACGTGCGTAAGGAGCCAAGAGAAGCCTCATGACCGACAACGCCCCCGCGAGCCCCCCCGAGTCGACATACGGGGCGCAGGACATCACCGTCCTCGAGGGCCTCGAGGCGGTCCGCAAGCGGCCCGGCATGTACATCGGGTCGACCGGCCCGCGCGGGCTCCACCACCTGATCTACGAGGTCGTCGACAACGCCGTCGACGAGGCGCTCGCGGGCGAGTGCGACCTGGTGGAGATCGCGATCCATCCCGACGCGAGTGTCACCGTCATCGACAACGGGCGAGGGATCCCGGTCGACGTGATGGAGAAGCAGGGGCGCCCGGCCGCCGAGGTCGTGCTGACCGTCCTCCACGCCGGCGGCAAGTTCGGCGACGGCGGCGGCTACAAGGTCTCGGGCGGCCTGCACGGCGTGGGGGTCTCGGTGGTGAACGCGCTGGCCGAGTGGCTCGAGCTGACGGTGTGGCGCGACGGCCACGAGTGGCGCCAGCGCTACGAGCGCGGGGTCCCGACCGGCCCGCTCGTCAAGGGAGAGAGCACCGATCGCCGCGGCACGCGGATCTCGTACCTGCCCGACCTCGAGATCTTCGAGACCATCGACTACGAGCACTCCACGCTCGAGCAGCGCTTCCGCGAGATGGCCTTCCTCACCCGCGGGCTGCGCATCGACTTCGCCGACGACCGTGGAGAGGGCTCGCACAGCTCGTTCCGCTACGAGGGCGGGATCCGCGACTTCGTCGCGTACCTGCACTCGCAGGGAACGCGCGAGCCGCTGCACAAGAAGATCGCGTTCCTCGAGGACTCAAGCGACATCGGAGACGTCGAGGTCGCGCTCCAGTGGAACGGCTCGTACCAGGAGTCGCTGCTCTCGTTCGCCAACAACATCAACACGCACGAGGGCGGCGCGCATCTCTCGGGGTTCCGCTCGGCCCTCACGCGCACGATCAACGCCTACGCCCGAGCCAAGGGACTGCTCAAGGAGAAGGAGGAGAACCTCCAGGGCGAGGACGTGCGCGAGGGCCTGACCGCGATCATCTCGGTCAAGGTGCCCGAGCCTCAGTTCGAGGGGCAGACCAAGACCAAGCTCGGCAACCCACCGGTCGAGGGCTTCGTCCAGCAGGCGGTCAACCGCGGGCTGTCCGAGTTCCTCGAGGAGAACCCCCAGGACGCCCGGCAGATCGTCTCGAAGGCGGTCCAGGCCGCGCGGGCGCGAGAGGCGGCGCGCAAGGCGCGCGACCTCACGCGACGCAAGTCGGCGCTCGAGAACACGACGTTGCCCGGCAAGCTCGCCGACTGCACCGTGCGCGATCCGGCGCTCGCCGAGCTGTTCGTGGTCGAGGGCGACTCGGCCGGGGGCTCGGCCAAGCAGGGCCGCGACCGCAACACGCAGGCGGTCCTCCCCCTGCGGGGCAAGATCATCAACGTCGAGAAGAACCGCATCGACAAGGTGCTGTCGAACCAGGAGATCCAGGCGCTCATAACCGCGGTCGGCACCGGGATCCGCGAGGACTTCGACCTGTCGAAGCGCCGCTACGACAAGGTGATCGTCATGTGCGACGCCGACGTGGACGGCGCGCACATCCGCACGCTCGTGCTCACCTTCCTGTTCCGCGAGATGCCCGAGCTGATCGAGGCCGGATGCGTCTACCTCGCCAAGGCGCCGCTGTACAAGGTCAAGTCGGGCAATCAGGAGCTCTACATCGAGAAGGAGTCCGAGCTCGAGGACTTCCTCCTGCGCGACAAGCTCGAGAAGATGGAGGTAGCCGACCGCGGCGCGCGGCCGTTCAAGCTCACGCACGCGCGGTGGCAGAAGTACAACCGCCTGCTCAAGCAGTACGAGGGCTGGGCGTCGGCGCTGCGCGCCGAGTTCGGGCACGACACGATCACCTTTCTCGAGGAGTCGCAGATCCTCGACGAGGGAGCGCTCGACGTCGAAGCGGTCGTCGCGCTGCTCGAGCGCGAGGATCCCGAGGGAGAGCCGTACGAGACGCACCTGCTCAGCCAGGACGAGACCGCGCTGTCGGTGCGCGTCGTCGAGCGTCGCAGCGGGTCGGCCTCGACCTACCGGCTGCGGCGCGACATGTTCGCCGCCGACGACTACCGCTCGTTCGTCCGCGTCCACGGCGAGCTGCGGGAGCTCGCGGGGACGCCACCGTTCGCGGTCGCGCTCGGCAGGAAGAGCGACGAGGCGCTGTCGTTCGAGGACCTGCGCCGCGCGGTCATCGACGTCGCCCGCGAAGGCGTCCACATGCAGCGCTTCAAGGGTCTCGGCGAGATGAACCCCGATCAGCTCTTCGAGACCACGATGGACGCGGGCCGCCGCACGCTTCAACGCGTGACGGTCGAGGACGCGAGCGCGGCCGACCAGATCTTCTCGATGCTCATGGGCGACCGGGTGGAGCCGAGGCGCGAGTTCATCGAGAACCACGCGCGCGAAGTCACGAACCTGGACGTCTGAGGGCTAGCTGATGGCCTCCGTCGACCACCTCTCCGGCGGCAACATCGAGGACCGCGACCTCGAGAAGGAGATGCGCTCGTCGTACCTCGATTACGCGATGAGCGTGATCGTGGGGCGCGCCCTTCCGGATGTTCGCGACGGGCTCAAGCCGGTCCATCGCCGGGTGCTGTACGCGATGCACGAGGCGGGCCTCCAGCCCAACCGCCCGTACCGCAAGTGTGCCCGAGTCGTCGGCGACGTGATGGGCAACTTCCATCCGCACGGCGACCAGGCGATCTACGACACGCTGGTGCGGCTCGCGCAGGAGTTCGCGATGCGTTACCCGCTGGTCGACGGGCAGGGCAACTTCGGCTCGATCGACAACGACCCGCCGGCCGCCATGCGCTACACGGAGGCGCGCCTCGACCGCCTGGCCACCGAGCTCCTGCGCAACATCGACCAGGACACGGTCGAGTTCGGCCCCAACTACGACGAGTCGCGCCAGGAGCCCCTCATCCTGCCGGCGCGCTTCCCGAACCTGCTCGTGAACGGGTCGGCGGGGATCGCGGTCGGCATGGCGACGAACATCCCGCCGCACAACCTCCGCGAGGCGATCGACGCGACGACCGCCTACATCGACGACCCCGACATCGACATCCCCGGGCTCATGCAGCACATCAAGGGGCCCGACTTCCCGACGGGCGGCCTGATCGTCGGTCGCGGGGGGATCAGGGAGGCGTACGAGACCGGGCGCGGGCGCGTCGTCGTACGGGCGCGGGCGCACGTCGAGCCGCTGCGGCAGGGCAAGGAGGCGATCGTCGTCACCGAGATGCCCTACCAGGTCCCCAAGGGCGACGGCCGCAACGACGGCTCCGGCCTGATCCGGAAGATCGCCGAGGTCGTGCAGGACAAGAAGGTCCCTGAGGTCGCCGACCTGCGCGACGAGTCCGACAAGTCGGGCGTGCGCGTCGTGATCGAGCTGAAGCGCGAGGCCGTCCCCAAGGTCGTGCTCAACAAGCTCTACAAGCACACGCCGATGCAGACCACGTTCGGCGTGAACATGGTGGCGCTCGTCGACGGGGTCCCGCGCACGCTCGACCTGCGGGCGATCATCCACAATTACGTCCAGCACCAGCGCGACGTCGTGGTGCGCCGGACCAAGCACCGCCTCCGCCGCGCCGAGGCGCGAGCCCACATCCTCGAGGGCCTGCTCATCGCGCTGTCGGAGCTCGACGCCGTGATCGAGCTGATCCGCTCCTCGGCAGACCCCGACGCCGCGCGCGACGGGCTGATCGAGCGCTTCGAGCTCTCGCGCGAGCAGGCTCAGGCGATCCTCGACCTCCGCCTCCAGCGCCTCACCGCGCTCGAGGCCGACAAGATCCGCGCCGAGCACGACGACCTCGTCGAGCAGATCCGCGAACTGCGGGAGATCCTGGGCGACGAGTCGCGGGTCCTCGGCGTCATCAAGGAGGAGCTCGCGGAGATCAGGGCGAGCTACGGCGACGAGCGCCGCACCGAGCTCACCGTCTCCGAGGACGAGATCGACATCGAGGACCTGATCGCCGATCAGCAGATGGTCATATCGATCACCCGCTCCGGCTACATCAAGTCGCTGCCCCTCGCGACCTACCGCCAGCAGAAGCGCGGCGGGCTCGGGGTGATCGGCATGGACATGAAGGACGACGACTACATCGAGCACCTGTTCGTGTGCTCGACGCACGACTACCTGCTGTTCTTC
>DATHAN010000155.1:0-3076 GCA_035296645.1 Thermoleophilaceae bacterium | reverse complement strand
GAGGCCGAGCGTGAGCAGGAAGAAGACGCCCGAGGCGACGCGGAACGCCTCCCGGCGGCTCCCCTTCTCGAGCAGCTCGGTGAACACCGGCACGAACGCGCCCTGGAGCGCGGCGTCGGCGAACAGGGCGCGCACCAGGTTCGGCACCTGAAAGGCGATCGTGAACGCCGACATCGCCCCCGATACGCCGAACAGGCCGGCCGCCAGGATCTCGCGCGCGAGCCCTGCGACACGCGAGAGCCCGGTGGCGAACGAGAAAAAGGCCGTGCTGAGCGCGAGCCGGCGGCCGCGCGCGGCGGGCGCCTCGGTGCTCCCGTGGGCGCCCGCCTCCGGCGGACCCTCGACGGGCGGAAAGGCCCCTGCCCCCGGGGAGCCTTCGGCGGTCACGTCCGCCGGCGGGCGCCCGGCGGCTGACTCCTCGGCCGCGGGCCCCGCGGGACTCGAGTGGCGGTCTTCGGGCCGCACGGCGACGCTATAGTACGCGCGCCGCGACCGGGCGACCGGGACGCGACTCGCCCGCGCCTATGGCCAACATCGCGTCACAGCTCAAGCGAATCCAGCGCTCGGAGCGCGAGCGCCAGCAGAACCGCCTCTACACCTCTCAGGTCAAGACCTGCTTCCGCCGCCTGCGGGCGGCGGCCGAGGCCGGCGATCGTGAGGCGGTCGAGGCCGAGCACCGCATGCTCACCTCGCGCATCGACCGCGCGGTGCAGGTCGGCGCGCTTCACCGCAACAACGGCGCGCGCAAGAAGGCGCGCGCCGCGCGGATCCGCGGACAGTCGGGCTGAGCCGAGCCCGCCGCGCCGGGCCTCACGCGGTCACGCGCGCCAGCGCGAGCGAGAGCTCCGCACTCTCGTCGAGCCCCTCGCCGCTGCGCGTCCGCCGCTCGAACTCGGCTAGCGCGCGCAGCGCGTCCTCGAGCGACGCGAGGTCGGCGTCCCGGGCCTGCGCGACTGCCCGCTTGGCCGCCCACCGCCGCATCGACAGCGCGTCGGTGACCTTCTGCTCGGCGACGCCCGCGTCGAGCAACCTGCTCGCCCGGTGCACGTCGCGCAGGCGCTTGACGAGCGGGTAGACCAGTCCGGACGGCCGCGGCTCGCGAGCGAGCAGCCGTTCGACGAGCGCCACCGCCCGGGTCCGATCGCGGGCGACCACCGCGTCGGCGAGGTCGTAGACGTCCCCGCGTGCCTCGCCCGAGACCAGCCGCTCGATCTGCTCGGCGGTGAGACGCGTGGCCGGGTGGGCGGCGGCGGTCAGCCTCTCGAGCTCGCGCAAGAGGCGAGCCGGGCGGGTGCCGGCGGCCGCGACGAGCGCCTTGGCCGCCCCGGTGTCGAGCTGAAGGCCCTGTTCGCGCGCGCGCTCGACGACCCAGCCCGGCAGCTTCCACGGCTTCGGCGCGGTGTACTCGCGAACCTCGCCGCCCGCCTCCTCGACGGCCTTGCACAGCTGCGCGGGCGGCTTGCCCCGCACGACGAGCACGAGCACCATGTCGGGCGCGGGCGCGGCGAGCGCCGCCTCGAGCGGCTCGAGATCACCCGCCTTCCACGCGCCGGCGTCGTCGACCAGGAGGTACCGCCTCCCGCCGGCGAGCGTGAGCATGCCCGCGGCGGCGGCGACCTCGCCGGGGCTCGCCTCGCGCGCGTCGAAGCGCTCGAGCGCGCCGGGCCCGCCGTCGGCCTCGGCGCGCGCGCGGACGCGCGACCGCCAGGCGTCGATCTGGACGTCGTCGTCGCCTGCGACCAGGTAGGCGGGCCTGAGCTCGGCCACGACCGCGAGTCTAGGTGGGCGCTCGGCCGGTGGGGCCGGCCCGGCTCGGCCGCGCCGGCTCGAGGGCCCGTGGCACGCGACTCACTTCTCGGTGTCGATGGCCAGGCCGCCCTCGGCGGCGCTGACCGCGCTCGTCCCGTCGCGGTCGGTGCGGAGTACCCGTACCCGCGCGGCGTGCAGCGCGGCGAGCGTCTGCGGCGCGAGGTGGCCGTAGCCGTTGCCCTCCCCCACCTCGATCCCGGCGACCTGCGGGCGCAGGCGTCCGAGCACCACGGGCAGCCCCGAATCGCGGCTGCCGTGATGGGAGACCTTCATGACCTCGACGTCCGGGAGCGGCAGGGGCACGAGCGACGCGCTCTCCGCGTCGCCCGACAGGAAGACGTCGAAGCCGCGCGAGCTCACGACGGTCACGAGGGCGCGCGGGTTCGGGTCCTCGGGAGCCGGTCCCGGCGTCCGTGGCGGCGGGCCGAGCACCCTGATGGAGAGCCCGGGTACGCGCACCACGTCGCCCGGGCGCGGCACCGCGCGCGGTACGCCCCGCCGCGCCGCGGTGCGCGCGATGGCGAGGAAGGCGAGGTCGGTGTTGCCGTCGCCCCCGTCGACGTACAGGTCGGTGGGGATCCGCTCGAGGACCTCGGCGAGCCCCCCTGGTGATCGCGCGACTGGTGCGTGGCGACCACCGCGCTCAGGTGACGGACGCCGCGGCGGCGCAGGAGCCGGGCGACGCCGGCCTCGGGCGGCCCGCCGTCGAACAATACGGCGCCGCCCTCGGGCGACTGCACGAGCGTGGCATCGCCCTGACCGACGTCGAGAAACGACACCGTGGGCTCCGAGGGCGGGCCGGGCGGAGCGAGCGCCGCCATCGAGGCGAGCGCGACGAGCGCCGCGCCGAGCGCCATGAGCGGCCGTCGCCGAGCCGCGGGCAGGCGGCGGAATGCCGCACGGGCGCTCGTCACCCACGGCTCGACGCCGGCGCACCACGCAGCGCGACGGCGGCGACCGCGGCGATCGCCGCGTAGGCGGCCGCGACCGCGCCCGGATGCTCGAGCGGCAGCTCGACCGCCGCGCCCGGCGCGGCGGCGAAGCGCTCGGCGACCGCCTCGACGAAGGCAAGGCACAGGCCGTTGAGCTTGCCGAGCAGGCGGCGAGCGCGAGCGCGAGCGGATCTAGGACCGGGGCGGCGGCGAGCTGCCCGCCCGCGGCGGCGAGCATCCCGAGCCACATCGTCGCGGCGACGGCCGGCATCGCCGCCACGTTGGCCGGGAGGCCCGAGAGCGAGACCGTGCCGAAGTGGTGTGCGAGCAGCGGC
>DATHAN010000154.1:0-7291 GCA_035296645.1 Thermoleophilaceae bacterium | reverse complement strand
CGCACATGCCCTACGTCGAGGGCTTCGGCACGTGGCCGTTCGGCGAGGAGTGGCTGTGGGAGGCGACGGCGATGGTCTACCTGCCGTTGATCGAGACGCTGCGCGAGGCACCGGTCACCGTCGGGCTCACGCCCGTCCTGTGCGACCAGCTCGAGACCCTCACCGGGGCAGCCGGCGAGCGCCTGCGGGCCTTCCTGCGAGAGGTGCGCCTGCCGCTGCACGCCGAGGACGCAAAGGGGCTCGAGCGCGGCGGGGAAATCGCGGCCGCCGCAGAGGTGCGCCGAGCCGCCGGCGACTACGCGGACGCCATTCCCGTGCTCGAGGCGTCGGGCGGCGACCTCGTCGGCGCCTTCGCGCGGCTCGCCTCGGACGCGAGCGGTCCCGAGCTCATGTCCTCCGCGGCGACCCACGCCGTCTTGCCGCTGCTCGCGACCACCGGCGGGCGGCGCCTCCAGATCGAGGCGGGGACGGCGGCGCACGCGCGGCGCTTCGGCGCGCGCCCCGCGACGTTCTGGCTGCCGGAGTGCGCGTACGAGCCGGGGCTCGAGGAGCTGCTCGCCGAAGGCGGCGTGGCGGCCTTCTGCGTAGACCAGACCGACGCCCTCGGGCTTGGCGCGCCCGAGCAGCTCGAGCCGGTGGCCACGACGGCGGGTCCTGTGGCAGTTCCGATCGACTGGCAGACGGTCGCCCTCGTTTGGGACGAGCACGGCGGCTACCCGTCGCATCCCGAGTACCGCGACTACCACGCGCGCACAATCCACGACCTCAAGCCATGGAGCAACGCGGGCGGCGTCTACGATCCGACCGCCGCGCGCGAGGTCGCGGCCGAGCACGCGCGCGACTTCGTGCGCCGCGCGGGCGAGCGCCTCGAGGCGTATCGGTCGGCTCGTGGGCGCCCCGGGCTCCTCTGCTGCCCGCTCGACACCGAGCTCCTCGGCCACTGGTGGTACGAGGGGCGCGCGTGGCTCGCGACGGTGCTCGCCGAGGCCCAGGCTCAGGAGGTCGACCTGCTCCCGCTCGCGGCGGCATTGGAGAGCGTCGAGCCGATCACGGGGCGCGTGCTCGCCCCGTCCACCTGGGGGATCGCGAAGGACCTCTCCACCTGGGACTCGTCGCGCGTGGCCGACCTCGCGTTCGCGGCGCGCCGGGCAGAGCTGCGCGTCGTGGCGGTGGCGCACGCTCGTGCCGCGCGCCGGCGCGCGCTCGCGCGCGCCGCGCGCGAGCTGCTCGCGCTCCAGGCGAGCGACTGGGCGTTCCAGGTCACCCGCGAGCTCGCCGCCGACTACCCGCGGTCCCGCGCGCGCGCTCATGCGACGGAGCTCGAGGCCGCGCTCGAGGCGGCTCTGGCAGACTCACGCCCCGAGCCGGACGCGACCCTCGGTAACCTCGCGCCGGAGCTCGATCTCACCCCGCTCGTCGCTCCCTAGCCGCCCCTCCCGCCTCGACCCATGCGCGCCCTCGTCCTCTCCTGGGAGTACCCGCCGCTGATCGAGGGCGGGCTCGCTCGCCACGTTCGCAAGCTGTCGGAGGCGCTCGTGGCGCGCGGCGTCGAGGTCCACATGCTCACGCGCGGGCACGAGGAGTCGCCTCCCGAGGAGGACGTCGCCGGGGTGCTCGTCCACCGCGTGCGCGAGCCCGAGCGCCCGCGCGAGCTGGGCGAGTTCGTGGCCTGGGTCGAGCACATGAACGCCGACATGCTCGCCGCCGGCGTCGAGCTCGGCGACCGCTTCGCCTTCGACGTCGTCCACGGTCATGACTGGCTCGTCGCGGTGGCCGGCGACCATCTCGCCCGCCGCTTTCGCGCGCCGCTCGTGGCCACGATCCACGCCACCGAGTACGGACGCCACCAGGGCTGGGTCGACAAGCACCCGCAGTCGCACATCCACGGCGTCGAGCGCTGGATGGCCAACCGCGCCGACCGGGTGGTGACCTGCTCGGCCTACATGCGCGACCACGTGGCCGACGTCTACGGGCTCGAGGAGGAGCGGATCGCCGTCGTCCCGAACGGGATCGACCCGTCCGAGCTGATCCCGGTCGACGACCTCGACCGCCTCCGGGCGCGGTTCGCGGCGCGGCACGAGCGGCTCGTCCTGCTCGTCGGGCGGCTCGTGTACGAGAAGGGCTTCCAGCTCGCGCTCGAGGCGCTGCCCGCGCTGATCGAGCGGGTGGGGAACGTGCGCTTTCTCGTCGCGGGCTCCGGGACCCACGAGGCCGAGCTGCGCACGCAGGCGCGCGACCTCGGGCTCGACGCCCACGGGACCTTCCTCGGCTGGATCGGCGACGACGTGCTCCACTCGCTGTACCGGATCGCCGACCTCACCGTCGTCCCGTCGATCTACGAGCCGTTCGGGCTCGTCGCGCTCGAGGCGATGGCGTCCGACTGCCCGTGCCTCGTCGCCGACACCGGCGGACTGCGCGAGGTGGTCCCGAACGAGGACGTCGGCCTGCGCTTCCGCTCGCGCGACCCCGCTTCGCTCGCCGCGCTGGCCGAGCGCATCCTCACCGACCCCGTGCTGCGCGAGCGGCTGGTGGCCGAGGCCTCGGAGCACGTGCTCACCTTCGACTGGTCGGACGTCGCGCGGCAGGTCGAGAAGCTCTACGCCGATGTCGCGCCGGCGCGCGCGCGCGTCCGCGGCTAGCCCGCCCGCCGGCTCCCGCGCCGCCAGTACACGACCCGCCCGACGACGAGCAGCGTCCACATCAGCTCGGCGGCCAGGGGGCTGAAGAACGCCACCGGGACCGAGGCGAGGAAGACCCCGGGGATGTACAGCGCGCCGGCGGCCGTCCACGGCCTCACCTCCTCCCGATGATCGGAATGCAGGAGGCCGGCGCGGGCGGCGTGACGGGCCATGACCCAGTTGAGCCCGGAGGCGCCGGCGAGCACTCCGCCGTACAGGGCCGCCGGGAGCGGCTCGCCGCCGTAGTCGCCGATCAGCTCGGCCGCGAACGGCACCAGCACGATCATCGCCAGATAGGTCAGGTTGAGCGTGATCAGGCGCCCGTCGAAGGTCTCGAGCGTCGAGAACAGGCGGTGGTGGACGACCCACATCCGGCCCACCACCGCGAAGGTTAGGAAGTAGGCGCCGAAGTCGCCCGCCAGCTCGCTGACGAGATACCCGAGCTGGCGCTCGGTCTCGTGGTGGATGTGCGGCACCTCGAAGTTGAGGACGAGCAGCGTGATGGCGATGGCGAAGACGCCGTCCGTGAAGCTGACGAGGCGGCCGAAGCTGACCGCCTCGCGGCGAGCGGCATGCGAGCCCTCCATCACGCCGCATGGTCGCGCGCGCGGTGGACGGCGCTACTCGAAGCGCATGCGGGTCGGCGCCTCGCGCATGCGGATCACCCGCGCGGGAACCCCGGCCACCACCGCGTTCGCGGGCACGTCGGCCGTGACGACGGCGTTCGTGCCGACGATCGCGTTGTCGCCCACGGTCACGCCGCGCAGGATGCAAGCCCCGTAGCCGATCCACACGTTGTGCCCGACGCGGACGTCGCGCTTGTAGATCCCCTGATGGCGGATCGGGCGGTCGACCTCGCTGGCGCCGTGGTCGAAGTCGATCAGCATCACGCGGTCGGCTACCACGCACTCGCGCCCGATCTCGACGCGCTGGTAGGCCGAGACCGTGCACTCCTGCCCGAGCACGGTCTTGGCGCCGATCGAGACCACTCCCTCGTGGCAGCGGATCTTCGTGGCGTGCCCGAGCCACGACCAGCGGCCGAGCTCGACGCGCCCGCGCTTTCCGACCTGAAGCGTCACGCGCGGGCCGATGAAGCAGATGCCGTCGAGCGCGAGACGCCGGCCGGCGGGCGTGAGCCACCGCCGCCACGCGAGCCGCACGAGCAGGCGTGCGTACTTCCCCGTGAGCATGCGATGGCGGCGCATGAAGCGCAGCAGCGTGAGCGGGCCGCCGTGGAGCGGCGCCGGCGCCGGGCGCAGCTCGACCGCGGCGTCGCTCCGAGGAGGCGGGGGGAGGGCTTCGGTCTCGGGCGCGCCCATGGCGCCGGCGATGTTAATCGGGGGCCCCGGGGCGGGTCCCGGTTGCGCGCCGCGTGTCGGGACGCCATGGTGCGTCAGGCGTGAGTCGTCCGACTGAGCAGAGCCCCGGGATCGCGCACGGCGCGCTCGCCGCGCTCGTCGTGGCGCTCGCCGTCTTCGCTGCGGTCGCGAGCGCCGCCGCCGCCGCGCCCCCGCCCGAGCTCCGCCCGGACCTCGTTCAGCGCACGCCATGGAACGTGGGCGTCCGCGCCGACGGCGGGGGCTTCGCGCTCGGCTTCGACTCGGCGGTCGAGAACCGCGGCGACGGACCGCTGCTCGTGCACGGCCACCGCACCGCGACGCAGCTCGACATGACCGCCGACCAGGTGATTCGGCGCACCGACGGGACGCGGCGGCGGGTGACCGGCGTGGGACGCATTGGCTACACACGCTCGGGCGGCCACGACCACTGGCACTTCCTCAAGGCGGTGCGCTACGAGCTGCGCCGCGCGTCCGACCACGCGCTCGTCCGGCCCGACCAGAAGACCGGCTTCTGCCTCGGCGACCGCTACGACACCGGCCGCTCGTACCCGCGCCAGCCGGCGCGAGCGGTGATCACGACGAACTGCCGCCTGTACGAGCCGGGCGCGCGGTCGCTGTGGATGGGCATCTCGGTCGGCTACGGCGACGACTACGACGCCTACCTCGAGGGCCAGTCGATCGACGTCCCCCGACTTCCGAGCGGCCGCTACGAGCTCGTGCACCGCGCCAACCCGGTGCGCCGCCTGCACGAGGTTCGGTACGGCAACAACGCCTCGTCGGTGCTCGTCCGGGTGCGCTGGCCCGCCGGCTTCGCGCGGACGCCCGATGTCGCCGTGCTCGCCCGTTGCCCCGGGCGCGAGCGCTGCACCGGATAGACGCCTCGGCCAGCCCTACCATTCCCGGCCCCATGGCCGCTCCGGGACGCACGTCGGCCGAGCTCGCCGAGCGCCTGCTCGCCGGCGACAAGCGGGCGCTCGCCCGCGCGATCTCGCTCGTCGAGGACGACGACCCGGAGGGTTGGGCGCTCGTCCAGGAGGTCTATCCGCGCACCGGCCGGGCGGCGATCGTCGGCTTCACCGGGCCGCCCGGAGTTGGCAAGTCGACGCTGATCGGGGCGCTCGTCCGCTCCGCGCGCGAGCGCCGCCGCCAGGTCGCGGTGCTGTCCATTGACCCCTCGTCGCCCTTCACGGAGGGCGCCCTGCTCGGCGATCGCATCCGGCTGTCCGAGCACTTCCTCGACGCCGGCGTGTTCATCCGCTCGATGGCGAGCCGCGGCTCGCTCGGCGGCCTGTCGGAGGCGACGCTCCAGGCCGCGCTGCTCATGGACGCCTCGGGCAAGGACGAGGTGCTGCTCGAGACGGTTGGCGTCGGACAGGCCGAGGTCGACATCATCGACCACGCGGACACGGTGGTGCTCGCCCTCCAGCCCGGGTCCGGCGACTCGGTCCAGGCGCTCAAGGCCGGCGTCATGGAGATACCCGACATCATCGTCGTCAACAAGGCCGACCACCCGCTCACCGACACGATGGTCCGCGAGATCCGCGGCATCCTCTCACTCGGCCCGCGCACGAGCTGGCGCATCCCGATCGTGCGCACGGAGGCGGCGGAGGGCAACGGGATCGACGAGCTCGTCGAGCAGATTGCCGCGCACCGCGCGCACATCGAGGCCGAGGGGACGCTCGTCGAGCGCCGCCGGCGCAACCTCGAGAACGAGGTCATGACGCTCGCCGCCGTGCGCCTGCGCCGCCGGATCGAGGAATCGACGCGCGACGACGACGGGGTCCGGGAGCTGCTCGACGACGTCGTGGCGCGCCGCGTCGACCCGGCGACCGCGGCGGCACGGCTGCTCGAGCGCGAGCTGTAAGGCGGCCCGTTCGAGGTGCGCGCTCCGGCGAGCACCCCGGAGCGCCGAGCTCAGGCGCCCAGCGCCCGCGCGATAACCATCTGCTGAACCTCGTCGGTCCCCTCGCCGATGGTGAGGATCTTTGCGTCGCGGTAGAAGCGGCACACCGGGTACTCCTCGATGTAGCCGTACCCCCCGTGGATCTGCACCGCCTCCTCGGCGGCGCGCACGGCCAGGCGACCGGTCTTGAGCTTGGCCTGGGCGGCGGTGAGCGAGAACGTGCGTCCCGCGTCCTTCTCGAGCGCCGCCTTGTAGGTGAGCAGGCGTGCGGCCTCGAGCTCGGTCGAGAGGTCGGCGAGCTTGACCTGGATCGCCTGGAACTTGGAGATCGGCTGCCCGAAGGCGCGTCGCTCGCGCGCGTAGGCCACCGCCTCGTCGAGGCACCGCTGGGCGGACCCGAGCGCCAGCGCCGACACGCTGATGCGACCGCCGTCGAGCGTCTGGAGGAACTGCCTGAAGCCGGCGCCGCGCGGACCGAGCAGGTTCTCCTCAGGGACGCGCACCGAGTCGAAGGCGAGCGGCCGGGTGTCCGAGGCGTTCCAGCCCATCTTGCGGTAGGGCTCGCCGACCTCGTAGCCGGGCGTGCCGGCCGGAACGATCAGGTTCGAGACCTCGTCGTCGCCCGTGCGTGCGGTAACCGTGACGCACCCCGAGACGTCGGTCCCCGCGTTGGTGATGAACTGCTTCGCCCCGTCGATCGTCCACTCCCCGGCATCGAGCCGGGCGGTCGTGCGCGTGTTGCCGGCGTCCGAGCCGGCCTCTGGCTCGGTCAGCCCGAAGGCGCCCAGCCGGCGCCCGCCGCACAGATCGGGCAGCCACTGCTCGCGCTGGGCGTCCGAGCCGAACGCGTAGATCGGCCACGTCCCGAGCGAGGTGTGCGCGGCGACGGTGATGCCGACCGACTGGTCCGCCCGCCCCAGCTCCTCGACGACGAGCGCGTACGAGAGCGTGTCGGCGCCTCCGCCGCCGTACTCCTGCGGGTAGGGAACGCCCATCAGCCCGAGCCCTCCCAGGCGCTCGACGATCTCGTACGGGAACCGCTTCTCGCGGTCGAGCTCCTCGGCCGCCGGCATGACCTCGGCCGTCGCGAATTCCCGCGCCAGTCGCTGGATCTCGCGCTGCTCGGAGGTCAGGTCGAGGTCCACGGCGCGCCGGATCGTAGCCGCGTGCAGGACTTTCTCCGCGCGAGCCGCTACCATGCCGCGCTGCGTTCCAAGTCAGCCGAGTCTCCACCGCCCCGTGCGGTGGGGAGCGGGGGAACCAGTTGGGCCGGCTGCGGCCGGTCCGTGGGGCGAGTTGCCGCCCGAGTGCGGCATAGCGCGTTCTCTTCGCGCGAGCCCGTCAGCTAACCCCGTAGGCGCAAAGAGAGA
>DATHAN010000153.1:0-3161 GCA_035296645.1 Thermoleophilaceae bacterium | reverse complement strand
CTGATCGACCGCACGCGCTCGGCGAGCACGACGTCGTGCGCGGCCTCGTCGTTGCCCGGGTCCGCGTCCGCCAGCTCGCGCTCGGCCCGCGCGAGCTCGAGCGCGCGCGCCTCCTCCATCGAGTTGATGACGATGCCGATGAACAGGTTGAACAGCAGGAACCCCGCGAGCAGGGCGAACGAGAGGAAGTAGAGGACCGTCCACTCCGGCACTTCGCGCCCCATCGAGGTTCTCTGGCAGGTTCTCGAGCGTGAGCATGACGAACACGTTGAGCATCGCGTCGCCGATCGTCCCGAAGCGGTCGGGGGCCTCCTCGTCGAAGATCAGCCAGCCGACCATCCCGGAGACGAACAGGAGCAGCACGGTGAGCACGGCGAGGCTCGCGACGGCCGGCAGCGCGCGCCCGACGGCCACGACAAGCACACGCAGGTCGGGCAGGAGGCGCACGACGCGCACTACGCGAAAGGAGGCGGGCGAGTCGCAGCAGCGTCGAGTTCGTACCGAGGCCGGGCACGAACGCCGCCCCGACCACGACGAAGTCGAACACGTTCCAACCGCTCGAGAGGTAGCGCCGCGGGTTGGCGCCGGCAGCGAGGAAGCGAATCACGAGCTCGACCACGAAGACCGCGAGGCACATCTCGTTGAGCAGATCGAGCAGGTCGCCGTGGCGCCGGGCGACCGAGTCGTAGGTGCCGGCGCCGAGCACGGCCGCGTTGAAGAGGATGACCACGACGATCGCGCGGTCGAAGGCGGGGCGTGCGGTCAGGCGCCGGCACGCGTCGAAGACCGCGGTCGAGGCCGGGCGGGCGGAGGCGGTCCGGGCCATGGCGCGAATCGTAGGAGCGGGTCGGGCGGTGACCTAACCTGACGAGCGTGCGCGCCGCCGTCCTCACCGTCTCTACGACGCGTGCCCGCGGCGAGGGCGCCGACCTGTCGGGGCCGGCACTCGTCGAGCTGTGCCGCGGGGCGGGCCTCGAGACGCTCCACGAGACGGTGGGCGACGACCGGCTCTCGATCGCCGCCGCGCTGCGCCGGCTCGCCGACGAGGACGCGGTTCGCTTCGTGTTCACCGCCGGGGGCACGGGGATGACCGCGGACGACGTCACCCCCGAGGCGACGCTCGACGTGATCGATCGCCAGGTCCCCGGCTACGCCGAGTCGCTGCGCGCCGAGGCGCGGCGCTTCACGCCGCTCGGGATCCTCACCCGCGGCGTCTCGGGGATTCGCGGGCGGACTCTGATCGTCAACTTCCCGGGCTCGCCGAAGGCCTCGGGCGAGCTGTGGCCGGTGGTCGAGCCGACGCTCCGCCATGCCGCCGAGACGCTCGAGCGCGCTTGAGGCGCCGGCCGCGGCGAGCCGCGGCGCGCCGGCTGCGGCGCCACGCGCGCCGGCGGTCGAGGTCGAGGGGCTCGAGCGCTCCTACGGCGATCGCGTCGCGCTCGAGGATGTGAGCTTCCGCCTCGAGGCGGGCCACACGCTGGCGGTGCTCGGCGCCAATGGCGCGGGCAAGTCGACGCTGCTCCGGGTGCTCGCCGGGCTCCTGCGCCCGCACGCCGGGCGCGTAGTCGTGCTCGGCGCGGACCTTCCCGGCGAGGCCGACGCGGTGCGCGGCCGCGTCGGCTACGTGGGGCACGAACCACTGCTCTACCGCGACCTGACGGGGCGGGAGAACCTCCGCTTCCACGCCCGGCTGCACGGTGTGGGCGACGCGCGCGTGGAGGACCTGCTGGCGGCCACGGACATGGAGCGCCGCGCGGACCAGCGGGCCGCCGAGCTCTCGCACGGGCTGCGCCAGCGGCTCGCGGTCGCGCGCGCGCTGCTCGCCGACCCGCCGCTGCTCCTGCTCGACGAGCCGCGCGCGAACCTCGACCCCGCCGCCGCCGAGCTTCTCGAGCCGCTGATCGGCCGCGACGCGGCGCGTATGCGCGTGCTCGTGACCCACGACGTCGAGGCGGCGCTCGGCGAGTCCGACCACGTGCTCGGCCTGCGGCGGGGGCGGCCGGTGCTGAACGAGCCCTCCACGGGTGCGGGACCGCGACTCGCGCGCGCGGTGTTCGCGTGACGGCCTCCGGACAGCCGCAGACCGCGGCGCGCGGCGCTCGACGCCAGGTCGGGGCAGCGCGCGCCGGCCTCGCCATCCTGCGCAAGGACCTGCGCGCCGAGCTGCGCGCGCGCGAGGCGGTGCCCGCCATGGCGCTGTTCTCGGTCACCGCCTTCGTCCTCTTCCACTTCGGGCTCGACCGGGCCCGGCTCGAGGGCGACGTGGCCGCCGGCGTCCTGTGGGTGACGATCCTGCTCGCCACCGTGCTCGCGGTCAACCGCCTGTTCGTCGCCGAGCGCGAGCAGGGCGGGATGGAGGCGATGCTGCTCGCCCCGATCGACCGCACGGCGATCGTCCTGGCCAAGGCGGCCGCCCTGTTCGTCTTCCTCGCCGCGCTGGAGGTCCTGGCGGTGCCCGCCTTCGGCCTACTCCTGCTCGGCGGCGACCTGATCGGGGCGCTTCCCGAGCTCGCCGCCCTGCTCGCCGTCGCCGACCTCGGCCTCGCCGCGGTGGGCGCGCTCGTCGGTGCGCTCGCCGCCGAGACCCGCGCGCGCGAGGTGATCGGCCCGCTGATCCTGCTCCCGCTCGTCGTACCGCTCGCCATCGCCGGCGTGAACGCGACCGAGCCGCTCTTCGCGCCCGCCGGCGGCCCGGCCGAGCTCGGACGCTGGCTGGGACTCATGGGCCTCTACGCTTCGGTGTTCATGCTCATGTCGGTGGCCGTGTTCGACTTCCTGCTGGAGGACTGAGCGTGTACGCCCGCGCCTTGAAGCCGCTCGCGCTCGCCACCGCGGCGGTCTCCGCGCTGGCGTTCACGATGATCTTCTTCTGGGCGCCGCTCGACGCCGACCAGGGCTTCATCCAGAAGATCTTCTACCTCCACGTGCCGATGGCGATCGTTGCCCTGCTCGGGTTCCTCGCCGCGGGTGTCATGGCCGCCCTGCACCTCCGCACCCGCGACCGTCGCTGGGACATCCGGTCCTACGTCGCCGTCCACCTGTCGATCATCCTCGCGGTTGGCGTGCTCGTGACCGGCTCGATCTGGGCGAAGGCCTCGTGGGGCCACTGGTGGGTGTGGAGCGAGCCCGTGCTCGTCTCCTTCTTGATCACCTTCCTGCTG
>DATHAN010000152.1:0-2545 GCA_035296645.1 Thermoleophilaceae bacterium | reverse complement strand
GACCGAGCGCCAGATCGCGCGCCTCGTGCTGCGCGAGATCGAGGAGCGCCTGCGCTTCCTCACGAGCGTCGGCGTGGGATACCTGTCGCTCGACCGCGCGGCCGCGACGCTCTCCGGCGGCGAGGCCCAGCGCATCCGCCTGGCCACCCAGATCGGGTCGAGCCTCGTCGGCGTCCTGTACATCCTCGACGAGCCGTCGATCGGCCTTCACCAGCGCGACAACGCGCGCCTGATCGCCACGCTCGAGCGGCTGCGCGACCTCGGCAACACGGTGATCGTGGTCGAGCACGACGAGGGCACGATCCGCGCGGCCGACCACCTCGTCGACCTCGGTCCGGGGGCGGGCGAGCACGGCGGGCAACTCGTCGCGGCCGGGCCGCCGGAGGAGGTCGAGCGGGTGCCCGAGTCGCTCACCGGCCAGTTCCTCGCCGGCACTCGGCGGATCGAGGTGCCCGCTCGACGCCACGAGCCGAGCGGCGCGATCGCCATCGAGGGGGCCGCGCAGCACAACCTGCGATCGGTCGACGTCGAGGTTCCGCTCGGGGTGTTCTGCTGCGTGACCGGCGTATCGGGGTCGGGCAAGTCGACGCTCGTGAACGAGGTCCTCTACAAGGCGGTCGCGAACCGCCTCCACCGCGCCAAGCTGCGGCCGGGCGCTCATCGCCGCATCCGTGGGCTCGACCAGGTCGACAAGATCATCAACATCGACCAGTCGCCGATCGGGCGCACGCCGCGCTCGAACCCGGCCACCTACACCGGGGTCTTCGACCACATCCGCGAGCTCTTCTCCCGGACCCAGGAGGCCCGCGCGCGCGGCTACCGGCCGGGGCGCTTCTCGTTCAACGTCAAGGGCGGGCGCTGCGAGGTGTGCCGGGGCGACGGCCAGATCAAGATCGAGATGCACTTCCTGCCCGACGTGTACGTCCCGTGCGAGCAGTGCGACGGGCGCCGCTACAACCGCGAGACGCTCGAGGTGCGGTTCAAGGGGAAGACGATCGCCGACGTGCTCGAGATGCCGGTCGAGGAGGCGGTCGAGTTCTTCGCCAACATCCCGAAGATCCGCCGGCGCCTCCAGGCGCTGCACGACGTGGGGCTCGACTACGTGCGCCTCGGCCAGCCGGCGACCCAGCTCTCGGGCGGCGAGGCGCAGCGGGTCAAGCTCGCCACCGAGCTCTCCAAGGTCGCGACCGGTCGCACGCTGTACATCCTCGACGAGCCGACCACGGGCCTCCACTTCGCCGACGTCGAGCGCCTGCTCGACATGCTCGACCGGCTCGTCGAGGCGGGCAACACCGTCGTGGTGATCGAGCACAACCTCGACGTGATCAAGACCGCCGACCGGATCATCGACATGGGCCCCGAGGGCGGCGAGGAGGGCGGCCTGGTCGTCGCGCGGGGAACGCCCGAGGAGGTCGCCGCGACCGAGGGCTCGTACACGGGCGGGTTCCTGCGGGAGATCGTCGTGCCTGCGGGAGCCCGAGCGCGGCCGCCGGCCCGGCGGTCGCGCAACGGAGGGTCGTCGCGGCGCTCCGAGGTCCCGGCCGCGGCCTAGGTCGGCTCGACCCGGTGCCCGCCGACCCGCGCCTCAAGCTCTACCTCCAGAAGTGGCGCTGGTACGAGCGCAACTCGCTGCCGTGGCGGCGCGCCCGCATCCACCTTCACATGCTCCGCCGCGAGGCGTTCGTGCGCTGGCCGATCCAGGGCAACGTGCTCGAGGCGCTCGACGACGGGCGCCTCGAGGTCGGCCGGCACACGCTGTTCGAGCCGCAGTGCTGGATCACGATCGCTCCCGAGGGACGGGTTCGCATCGGGGCCGGCTGCTTCCTCAACGTGAACGTGATGCTCGCCGCCCAGCACGAGCTCGAGATCGACGACCACACCATGCTCGCCAACGGCTGCTTTGTCTCCGACGCCTCGCACCGCTTCGACCACCCAGCGGTCCCCGTTCCGTGGCAGGGCTTCACCTCCAAGGGGCCGACCCGCGTCGGGTCGAACTGCTGGCTCGGCGCCCACGTGGTGGTGACGAGCGGCGTGACGATCGGCGATCGCTGCGTGGTCGGGGCCAACTCCGTGGTGACCCGCGACCTCCCCCCGGGAACGATCGCGGCGGGGGTGCCCGCGCGGCCGCTGCGATCGATCGAGTACGAGTCGGAGGGCGCGCCCGCCGCCGGCGCCGAGGTCGCGGGTGGCTGAGCGCTACGACGCCGTGGTCGTCGGCGCCGGCCCCGCCGGAGGCACCGCCGCGATCGAGCTCGCAGCGGCCGGCATGGACGTCGCGCTGTGCGAGCGCGAGCTGCTCGGCGGCGAGTGCCCGTACTGGGCGTGCCTGCCCTCGAAGGCGCTGCTGCGCCCCCCCGAGGCCCGGCTCGAGGCGCGCCGTGCGCCCGGCCTCGGCGAGCCGACACAGGACTTCGCGCCGATCGCGGCGCACCGCGATCGGGTCATCGGCCACCTCGACGACTCGAAGAAGGCCGAGGCCTACGATCGGCGCGGGATCGCCGTGTTACGCGGCGAGGCGCGGATCGCGGGGCCGGGCCGCGTCGAG
>DATHAN010000151.1:0-2979 GCA_035296645.1 Thermoleophilaceae bacterium | reverse complement strand
CGAGGCGTTCGTCAAGCTGTTCGACGAATCGCTCGTCGAGGCGGGCAACCGCCTGATCGCCGACCCCACCGACCGCGAGGCGAAGGTCGACTTCATCACGACCTACCACATGGTGATCGAGGGCACGCTCGCGCTCACCGGCCAGAACTTCATCACCCGGTACATGGAGGAGAACGACCTCTTCCCCGGCTTCGTCGAGGGCTTCAACAACGTCGCGCGCGACGAGCACCGCCACGTCGCGTACGGAACCTGGTACCTCCAGCAGACCGTCGGGGACGACGACTCGCTCGCTCGGCGCATGCAGGAGAAGCTCCAGGGGCTGACCCCGATCGCCGCCGGGGTCTTCGTGCCGCCCGGCCACGATCCGAGCGAGGAGTGGGAGATCCTCGGCTACTCCTCGACCGAGGTCAACGAGTTCGCCTTCAAGTCGCTCAGCCGGCGCCTCAAGGCGATCGGCGTGCCGCTCGAGAAAGCGCGCGCGGCGGCCTGAGGGGGTCGCCGCGGGCGACTGCTCGAGCTAGCTGGGGTCGCGCAGCAGCTCCGTCCCGCCCGTCACGCCCTTCGAGACGGCGACGTCGTAGAACTCGCGTCCCGGGCGGTCGACGATCTTGTCGGCGAACTTGGCGACCTGGGTCTGGTAGAAGCCGCTGCGCTCGTTGGCGCGCATGTGCTCGAGCGTGTCGCACAGGTCGATCGCGAGCGCGCGCCCGTCCTCGCGTACGAGCAGGAGCGCGCCCATGAAGCCCTCCTCCTGCTCGGCGGCGGGGACCACCGACTCGTCGAACAGGCGGACGGACTCCTCGACGTCCTCCGGGTTGACCCTGACATGCGTGACGCGAGCGACCATCGTCCCCTCCTCGGGCTGAGCGTGCAGTTCGTCTCAAGCTACTCCAACAGCGGCGACCGCGCCAGCGCCGGGCGGCCGATCGCTATGTTCGCCGCCCCGCCCGGGTGGGCAAGGCAGGGCCATGCAGACCAACGAGCTGACCCCAGAGCGACTCCAGCACCTCGCCCGCCTGCGACCGGAGGGCGCGCGCGTCCTGAGCGTGTACCTCAACCTCGCGCCGACCGAGTTCGCCACGCCGGCGGCACGCGCGTCGCTGATCGGATCGCTGGTCGACGAGGCCGGGCGCAAGGTCAAGGGCGAGGAGGGTCTCTCGCACGACGAGCGCAAGGGCCTCGAGGACGACGTGAGGCGGGTGCGCGACTACCTGCGCTCGCCGAGCTTCTCGGCCGACGGAGCACACGGGCTCGCCGTCTTCTCGGCGACCCCGGCGGGCGTGTTCGAAACCGTCAAGCTCCCGCGGCCGGTCGACTCGCGCGTCGTCGTCGACGACTCGCCGTGGATCGAGCCGCTCGCCGGGATGCTGTCGACCGCGCGCTGGGCGGTCCTGCTCGCCAATCGCCGCAGCGGGCGCCTGCTCGCCGGCGACCGCGACCGGCTGACCGATGTCGAGAGCTTCCGCGAGGACGTTCGTGGACAGCCGGAGCCCGATGCCGCGGCCCGGATGCACCACGAGGGCGAGGAGCGCGACGAGGTACTCCGCCGCGCCGCGAACGAGGCGTTCAAGCGGTTCCGCACGGCGCCGTTCGACCACCTGCTGATCGGCGTGCCGGCGGAGCTGCGCGGAACGGTCGAGCAGTACCTGCACGCCTCGCTCACCGAGCGCCTGCGCGAGTTCATCGACGTCGACGTCGAGCACTCGAGCGCCGACGACGTCATGCGGGCGGCCGCGCCCGCGATCGAGGCGGCCGAGCGCGCGCATGAGCGTGAGCTGCTCGACCGGCTCCTCGACGGCATGGGAACCGGCGGTCGCGGGACCGCCGGCCTCGACGACACCCTCGGTGCGCTCAACGAGCGTCGCGTCGAGGCGCTGCTGATCGAGCACGGCTTCAGCGCGCCCGGCTCGGTGTGCGCCTCGTGCGGTTACGTGACCGCCCGCGACGGCGGCGAGTGCCCGGCCGACGGCGGCGAGCTCCGGTCGCGCGACGACATCGTCGAGCCGGCGATCGAGCTCGCGCTCGAGCAGTCGGCGGAGGTGCTCGTCGTGCGCCACCACGACGACCTTGCCGAGCACGACTCGATCGGGGCAGTGCTGCGGTTCTGAGGGCCGGCCGGGAGCGCGAAGTTCGAGGGTCCCGTGCGGGCGGGCGCCCCGGGCCCCCGAGCAATCGCACGTCGCTCGGCCAGCTACCCGAACGGGTTCTCGACTCGCACTCCCGCGACCACCGACTCCGCCGAGAGATCCTCGGTCAGGAGGCGCGTGCAGCCGCCGACCTTGGCGCCCGCGACGATCAGCCCGTCCCAGTACGACAGGCCGGCCTCTCGGCTGGAGAGAGACGAGACCATCGCCCCGTACAATCCCGCCCGCCCGTGCTCGAGAAAGTCCCCGAGACCTACGAGGAGAAGCTCGCCCAGCTCGAGGAGCTGCGCCACGCCGCCGTCCACTCGGCCTCCGAGCAGGCGATCGAGAAGCAGCACGCCAAGGGCAAGCTGACCGCCCGCGAGCGGGTCGACAAGCTGCTCGACCCGGGCTCGTTCCAGGAGCTCGACACGTTCGTGCGCCACCGCACGCACGAGTTCGGGATGGAGAAGAACCGCCCCTGGGGCGACGCGGTCGTCACGGGGTACGGGAAGATCGACGGCCGCCCGGTCGCCGTGTTCTCGCAGGACTTCACGGTGTTCGGCGGGTCGCTCGGCGAGGTCATGGCGGAGAAGATGTGCAAGGTCATGGACCTGGCGGCGAAGATCGGCTGCCCAGTGATCGGCATCAACGACTCGGGCGGCGCTCGGATCCAGGAGGGCGTGGTCTCGCTCGGGGCGTACGGCGACGTGTTCGTGCGCAACGTCGAGTGCTCGGGCGTCATCCCGCAGATCAGCCTGATCATGGGCCCGTGCGCGGGCGGCGCGGTCTACTCGCCTGCGATGACCGACTTCATCTTCATGGTGAAGGAGACCTCGCACATGTTCATCACCGG
>DATHAN010000150.1:0-4779 GCA_035296645.1 Thermoleophilaceae bacterium | reverse complement strand
CGCGACGCGCTCGCGGCCGCGCCCGCCGACTGCGTGGTCACCGACGTCGGCTCGACCAAGCGGGCCATCGCCGCGGCGAGCGACGACGAGCGCTTCGTCCCCGGTCACCCGGTGGCGGGAGCGGAGACCGCGGGCATCGAGCACGCGCGCGCGGACCTGTTCGAGGGCGCGACGTGGTACCTGACCCCGCGCGAGCGCGCCTCCGGCCTCCTCTACGAGCGCCTGCACCGCCTCGTGGGGGCGCTCGGGGCGCACCCCGTAGCGATCGACCCCGACGCCCACGATCGGCTGCTCGCCGCGGTCAGCCACCTGCCGCACGTGATCGCGAACGTGCTGGTCACGCGCGTGGCCGGGCTGGCGGCGGGGTCGGAGGGAGGCGTTCCGCGCGTCGGCCCGAGCTTCCGCGACGCGACGCGCGTGGCCGGCGCCAACCCGGCGATCTGGACCGACATCTACGCCTCGAACGCGCCGGCGATCGCGTCGGAGATCGACGCCGCGGTCGACGCCCTGCACGAGGTGGCGGACTCGCTGCGCGCGGGCGACGCCTCCGCGATCGCCGCCTGGAGCGACGCGGCGCGCTCCGACCGCGCGCGCGTGCTCGAGGCGGAGCTCGTCGGGGGGCCGGCGCGCGAGCTGCGCATCACCGTGCCCAACCGCCCCGGCATCGTCGCCCAGGTCGCGCTCGCCCTCGGGCGCGCGGGCGTGAACATCGCCGACATGGCGCTCGCTCCGGCCGCGGACATGAGCTCGGGATCGATGACCCTGTGGGTCGCCGGGGACGAGACCGCCCAGCGGGCGCGCGAGCTGATCGAGGAGCTCGGATTTCCCGTCGAGGTCGCCGCGTGACGCGGCGCTTCGGCCCGAGCGACCGCCTGCGCGGGGAGGTGACGCCGCCCCCCGACAAGTCGATCTCCCACCGCGCCGCCCTCTTCGGCGCGATGTGCGACGAGCCCGTGACCGTGCGCAACTTCCTCGACGCGGGCGACACCCGCTCGACGCTGGGCGCGGTCCTGTCGCTCGGGGCGGGCGTCGACGAGCGCGAGCACGAGCTCGTCATCCGGGGCGTGGGCCTGCACGGGGCGTTCGAGCCGACGGGCGGGGTGCTCGACGTGGGCAACGCCGGCACGCTCATGCGCATCCTGCCCGGTTGGCTCGCCGGGCAGCCGGGCGGGCGCTGGACGCTCGACGGCGACGAGTCGGTCCGCCGGCGCCCGGTGGGTCGCGTGGTCGAGCCGCTGCGGGCCATGGGGGGCGAAGTGGAAGCGCGCGAGGGCGGTCGCCCGCCGCTGACCGTGACCGGCCGATCTCTGCACGGGGCCCGCCACTCGCTTCCGATGGCGAGCGCGCAGGTCAAGACGTGCCTGATCCTCGCCGGCCTGTTGGCCTCCGGAGAGACGGAGATCGTCGAGCCGCTCCCTAGCCGCGACCACACCGAGCGCATGCTCGCGCGCGCACGCGCGCCGATCGTGCGCGAGGGCCGTGGCTTACGTGTCGCGCCCACCGACGAGCTCGAGCTCGACGAGGTGCTCGTCCCGGGGGATCCGTCGTCGGCGGCGTTCCCGGTCGCCGCGGCGTGCGTCGTGCCACATTCCCGCGTCGTGGTGCGCGACGTCTCGCTCAACTGGACGCGCGCGGGCTTCCTGCGCATCGCGGAGCGAATGGGGGCGGTGATCGTGGGGGAGGTCGAGCAGCCGCCCGGGACGGGCGCGAGCACACCGGACCGTCCCCCCGGCCCAGCGCCGGCCCCGGACTCGGAGCCCGCCGGCGAGATCGACGTCCGCTCGGCGCCGCTCGAGTCGACGACGGTCGAGGCCGACGAGGTGCCGCTCGCGATCGACGAGCTGCCGCTCGTCGCGCTGCTGGGGTGCTTCGCCGAGGGCGACACCGTGGTGCGCGGCGCCGAGGAGCTGCGGGTGAAGGAGAGCGACCGCATCGCCGGCGTGGTCGAGGGCCTGCGCGCGATCGGCGCCCACCTCGAGGCGACCCCGGACGGCTTCGTCGTCCACGGGCCGTGCCCCCTGCGCGGCGGGCGCTTCGAGGCGCGCGGCGACCACCGCCTCGCCATGCTCGGGGCGATCGCCGGCCTCTCCTCGCGCGACGGCGTGGAGGTCGACGGGATGGAGTCGGCCGAGATCTCGTACCCGGGCTTCGAGCGTGACTTGCGCGCCCTGGCCGGCCGCTGACTTCGGTGAGGCACTCGGTCGCCACTCCCGGGGCGAGGCGGTGGTGCCGGCGACTTTCACGAGAAGCCGTTAAGGCGCCCAGGGGGAGAATGCGGTGACCAGCCGACTTCACTCTCAGTACCCACCGCATGGAAAGGGGAGCTGTGAGGGCTACCGCAGTGAAGTTCGGTGGAATCACGCTCGTTGGTGCTGAGCGCACTTATCGTCGTTGCGCCCGCGCAGGCGGCCACCTTGTCGGCCCGGTATGAGGCTGCCGACGCCGTACACCACGGCCCTGCAGCCGTGAAGGCCGCGCTCGCCCGCGCCAGCGTCCGTCACGACACGGACCTCGCCGAGGCCCTGCTCGACTACGCGCACACGCGCACTGAGCGCGGGCGGACGGCGACGAACGAGGGGCTGTTTGCGCTGGCCACGGCTCCGGCGTTCTGTCGCGCCCGTGGGTTCTCTCGTCACCGACTCGCGATTGCCGGCGTCACGCTCCTGACCCAAACCTTGTTCCAGAATGGGTTCTGCTGGCGGAACCGACGTATCGTGTCGTCGGAGCGCCAGTCGGTTCGGCGGTGGGCCGCTTTCCTGTACTGCTGGACGAACACTTCCGAAGGCGAGTACTGGACGCGGCGAAACGTCCCTCGGGTTGCCCGACCGCAAACGAGCGTGGGCACAAGGCCAGGCGGGGACCAACACCGGGCTCGGCTGTGTCCCAGCCCAGCGTGACCGCCCGGTCGTAGACTTCAACGGAGTGGGGCAGGTCCGGTGGCGTTAGGAGGCGAAACACACGTCGAACCGAGCCTGTGGCTGATCCTGTCGACTTTCCTCTGGCTGGTGCTGCTCCTGGTGATCGCCGTGGCAGTCCTGGTGTTGGCGATCCGGGTAGTTCGCCTCGTGATCAGGAGGCGAAGCTAAGGAAGACGGGCGGGGGACGTCCTCGGGGGCGGGTGCGCCAAGTCGCCTAGCCTGTCGCCCATGGTGGTGGCGATCGACGGCCCGGCCGGCGCGGGCAAGAGCACGGTCGCGCGCGCGGCGGCCGACCGGCTCGGCTTCGCCTATCTCGACACGGGGGCGATATACCGCGCGGTGGCGGTGGCGACGCTCAGGCGCGGCGGTCCCGCGGCCGCGCGGGCGCGCGCGCTCGAGGTCGCCGACGCGCGCCGCTATATCGTCGAGGGCGACGACGTGACCGCCGACATCCGCACGCCCGAGGCCGCGGCCGAGGCCTCGCGCATCGCCGGCGACCGCGAGGTTCGGGCCGCGCTCGTCGAGCGCCAGCGCGCGCTGCTCGCCGGCGGCGACTGGGTGGCCGAGGGGCGCGACATCGGGACGGTCGTCGCCCCCGACGCGGGCGTCAAGGTCTTCCTGACCGCGAGCCCCGAGGAGCGCGCCCGCCGCCGGGCGTCCGAGCTCGGCGCCGATCCGCGGGTGGTGCTCGCCGACCAGACGCTGCGCGACGAGCAGGACCGCGGTCGCGAGCGGTCGCCGTTGCGACCGGCCGAGGACGCCGTCGCGCTCGACACGACGGGGCGGTCGGTTGACGAGGTCGTTGACGAGCTCGTGGCGCTGGTCGATGGCGTCCGGGCCTGAGGGGGAGGGCGCGGAGGCGCCCGGTGAGGCGGCCGCGACCGCGGGCGTGCGGGAGCGCGACGCCGGCGTCGCCACCGCGCGCCTTCCGCGGGTCGCGGTGGTCGGCTACCCCAACGTCGGCAAGTCCACGCTCGTGAACCGCCTTGCGGGCGGACGCGACGCGGTCGTCCACGAGCAGCCGGGCGTGACGCGGGATCGCAAGGAGATCGAGGCGGAGTGGAACGGCCTGGCCTTCGTGCTGGTCGACACCGGCGGCATCGACCTGGCCGAGGACGACGACCTGGCCCGCGCGGTCCGCCGCCAGGCGCGCGCCGCCCTGGACGAGGCGGACCTCGTGGTGCTCGTGGTCGACGCGCGCGCCGGCGTGCGCCCGGGCGACGAGGAGCTCGCCGAGGAGCTCCGGCGCGCGGCGAGCCGCGGCACCCCCGTGCTCGTCGCCGCCAACAAGGTCGACGACGCGCGCGCGATCCTCGACACCGCCGAGTTCCACGCTCTCGGCCTCGGCGAGCCGATTGCCGTCTCGGCGACCCAGGGGCTCGGCACGGGCGACCTCCTCGACCGAGTGACCGCCGTCCTGGCCGAGGCCGGCTCCGGCGCGTCCGCGCCCGCGCCCGCCGACGCGGTCCGCGTCGCGGTGATCGGCCGCCCGAACGCCGGCAAGTCGTCGCTCGTCAACGCCTTCCTCGGCGTCGAGCGGGTGATCGTCTCCGAGCGGGCGGGCACGACGCGCGACGCCATCGACACCCGCCTCGAGGTGGAGGGGCGGCCGGGCACGCTCGTCGACACCGCCGGCCTGAGGCGGCGGACCAAGGTCGCGGGCACGGTCGACCTTTACGCGCAGCTGCGCTCCGAGCGCGCCGCCGAGCGCGCGGACGTCGCGCTCGTGGTGTGCGACGCCCGCGATGGGGTGACGAGCGAGGACCTGCGGGTGGCCGAGCTCGCCATGCGCTCGCGGTGCGCGACGCTCGTCGTCCTCAACAAGTGGGACCTCGTGACGGCGGGCGAGGAGGCGCTCGAC
>DATHAN010000149.1:0-7196 GCA_035296645.1 Thermoleophilaceae bacterium | reverse complement strand
CGGCATCGACTTCTACACGCTCGGGCTGATCTTCACGGGCATCTCGACGACCGCCTCGGCGATCAACTTCATCGTCACGATCTTCAAGCTGCGCGCGCCGGGGATGTCGCTCAACCGGATGCCGCTGTTCTGCTACGCGATTCTCGCCGTCTCGTTCGCGCTCGTGTTCGCTCTGCCGTCGCTGAGCACCGCGCTCATCTTCCTCGAGCTCGACCGCGCGCTCGGGATGCACTTCTTCGACGTCGGCTTCGGCGGCGACCCGGTGATGTGGCAGCACCTGTTCTGGTTCTTCGGCCACCCCGAGGTCTACATCATCATCCTCCCGGCCTTCGGGATCGCCACGGCGATCATCCCGACCTTCGCCGAGCGCAAGATGGTGGCGTTCGCGCTCGTCGCGCTCGCCGAGATCCTCGTGGCGTTCATCGGCTTCGGCGTGTGGGCGCACCACATGTTCACCGTCGGCCTCCCGACCGTCTCGCAGACCTACTTCGCCGCGGCGAGCATGATGGTCGTCATCCCGAGCGCGATCCAGCTGTTCGCGTGGATCACCACGATCGCCACCGGCAAGCCGCGCTTCGAGACGCCGCTTCTCTTCATCATCGGCTTCATCGTGCTGTTCATGATCGGCGGGCTGACCGGCGTCATGACGGCGGCGATCCCCTTCGACCAGCAGGCGCACGACACCTACTTCATCGTCGCCCACTTCCACTACGTGATCTTCGGCGCGGCGGTGTTCCCGGTCCTCGGCGGGATCTACTACTGGTTCCCGAAGGTCACGGGTCGGATGTACAACGAGCGCGTCGGGAAGGTCTCGTTCTGGGTCACGTTCGCCGGCATGAACCTGACCTTCTTCCCGATGCACATCGTCGGGCTGCTCGGCATGCCGCGGCGCGTCTACAGCTATCCGGGCGACGTCGGCTGGTCGACGCTCAACCTGATCGAGACGCTCGGCGCGTATCTGCTGGCCGCCGGGCTCCTGACCATCGTCGCCAACCTGCTCGTGAGCTACCGCCGCGGCGCGCGCGCCGGCAACGACCCGTTCGGCGGCGACACGCTCGAGTGGTCGGTGTCGTCGCCGCCGCCCTCGTACAACTTCCCGGTCATCCCCAAGGTTTCGTCGCCGTACGCGATGTGGGACCGCAAGGATCGTGATGACGACGAACAGCGCCTGGCCGAGGGTGAGCTCGTCCTCGAGGAGGGCCACGAGACCCCGTCTTCGACGGTGCTCGACGCGGACTGGGACGAGATCCTCGACATGCCGTCGAAGTCGTGGGCGCCGGTCGTGCTCGCGGTCGTGCTGGGCCTCGTGTTCGCCATGATGCTGCTCCAGCACTACGTGACCGCGCTCGGCTTCGCCGCGCTCGCGGGGCTCGTGCTCGCCGCGTGGAACTGGAAGGAGCCGCAGGTCGCATGAGCGACGCGAGCGACGTCACGCGGAGCATGGAGGCGACCGGCGCGGTCGCCGCCTCGTACGCGGCGCGCCGCCGGCGCGCGCGCCCGAGCGGCTGGTGGGGCGTGTCGCTCCTCATCTGCACCGAGGCCGCGCTGTTCGGGACGATGATCGCCTCGTACTTCTACCTCCAGGCCCAGGTCCCCGAGTGGCCGCCGCCGGGGGTCGACAAGCCGATCGTCACGTGGCCGCTCGTCCTGACCGGCGTGCTGCTGGCGACGAGCGTTCCCCTCTTCCTCGCCGCGCGCGCGGCCAAGCGCGGACGCACGCGCGCCACGTGGCTCATGCTCGCCCTCGCCCTGCTCGTCCAGTGCGCCTACATCGGCGGGCAGGCGCTGCTGTTCGTGGACGACTACAACAAGTCCCACCCGACCGAGAACG
This sequence comes from Thermoleophilaceae bacterium, assembly GCA_035296645.1. Lineage (GTDB taxonomy): Bacteria > Actinomycetota > Thermoleophilia > Solirubrobacterales > Thermoleophilaceae > JACCUC01. Next base: position 5,365 of record DATHAN010000149.1, on the reverse strand, counting down.
CGTACACGTCGATCTACTTCACGCTAGTCGGCCTGCACGCCGCGCACGTGATCGTGGGGATGGCGCTGATCGCGTTCCTGCTCGTTCGCCTCTTGTCGGGGCTCACCAACTACCGCCTGGTGGGCGTGCGCGTGGTCGCGCTCTACTGGTACTTCGTCAACCTGATCGCGGTCCCGGTCGTGCTGACGCAGGTCTCGCCGTCGCTGTGAGGCGGCGACCGCTCGGACTCCCGCTGCCGCTCCTGCTGTGGTTCGGCCTGCTCGGGGCGCCGCTCGCATGGACCGTCCAGCACATCTTCGGCTTCGGCCTGACCCAGGCGGCGTGCAGCCTGACGAGCCGGGGCTCGTCGGTGCCGGTCGACTCGCTCACGCTCGTGGCCACCATCGTCGCGACGGTGATCGGCGTGCTCGCCGGGGCGGCGGCGATCGCCGCCTTCGTGGCGACGCGCGACGCGGGGACCGAGCTGCCCGGCGCGCGCCTCCAGTTCCTGGCCACCGTTGCGGTCGTCGTCACGCCGATCTTCCTGTGCATCGTGCTCATGAGCGGGATCTCGGTGCTCGTGCTCCCGGAGTGCCACCAGTCGTGAGCCGCGTGCGCGCGAGAGCGGGCGTGGCGGCGGCCTGCGTGGCGCTCGTCGCGGCCAGTGCGGGATGTGGATCGGAGCCGCGCGCGCCGCGCGAGGCGGCGGCCGAGCGCGGACACGACCTCATCGTCGAGAACGGGTGCGGGACGTGCCACACGATCGGCGGGGTCGAGCGCGCCGACGGCGACGTCGGCCCGCGGCTCGTCGACTTCCGGCGCAAGCGGCGGATCGCCGGGCGGCTCCCCAACGACCCGGACGCCGTCGTCCGTTGGCTGCTCGACCCGCAGGCGGTCAAGCCGAACACGCTGATGCCCAACCTCCGCCTCACCCCGCAGCAGGCTCGCGACATCGCCGCCTACCTGTACACCCAGTAGAACGATGCGCGCGCGTCATCTGCTCCTCGCGGTCGTGCTCGGCGCCCTGGCGATCGCCGGTGCGGCCCACGCCCAGCCGCGCAGCGGCGTGGCCCGCCCGCCGAACGAGGAGCAGCTCCCTCTGCGCGAGCTCGGCTCGCAGCTCTACGCCGGCAACTGCTCGGCGTGCCACGGCGTCGACGGGCGAGGGCAGAGGACGCCGCGCAAGACGACCGAAGGCATCGAGGGGCAGGGGCCGCCGCTGCGCGGGGTCGGGGCGCGGTCGGTCGACTTCTACCTGCGGACGGGCTACATGCCGCTCTCGAAGCCCGACGAGCAGCCCGTGCGCCGGCGCGCGCTGTTCACCGACCGCGAGATCCGCGCGATGGTCGACTACGTCGCGTCGCTGCCTCCGCCGGGGCCGCCGATCCCGAGGCCGGAGCCCGGGAAGGGCAACCTCGCCGAGGGCTACGAGCTGTTCACCGAGCACTGCGCCGGCTGCCACCAAGTGGCCGCCCAGGGCGGCGTCGTCACCGGCGCGCGGGTGCCGCCGCTCGAGGACTCGTCCGCCGTCCAGATCGCCCAGGCCGCTCGCGTCGGGCCCTACCTCATGCCGAAGTTCTCCGAGAAGGACATCACCGACGCCGAGCTCAACTCGATCATCAAGTACGCCGAGATGGCGGCCAAGCGCCCCCACAACGACGGCGGCTGGGGCATCGGCAACATCGGACCCGTGCCCGAGGGCATGGTCACGTGGTTCATCGCCGGGGTGGCGTTCGTACTCATGTGCGTCGTGATCGGAAGCAGGCTGCGCTCGTGAGGCGGCTCTGGCAGGGGCTGCTCGCCGTCCTCACGCTCGGGCTCGGCCGGCGCCGGGAACGTCGCCGGGACGAGGGCGAGGGCGACTCGGGTGGGGGCCGGGGTCACGACCTCGTCGAGCCCGGGCCTCACAATCCCGGGACCGAGCTCGGTGTGGCCGCGCTCTTCCTGCTCGCGGCGGCGAGCGCCGTCGCGTTCATCGTCGTCTACTCGCTCGAGCGATTCCCCGCCCAGCACGAGCTGTTCGGAGTCACGCTCGCGGCGGCGTTCGGGTTCCTCGGGGCCGGGCTCATCGTGCTCGCCCGGCGCGTCCTGCCCTCGGAGGAGCTCGAGGAGGACTACCCGGAGGAAGAGCACGTCGAGGCGGGGATCGAGGCGGCCACGATCGTCGAGGAGAGCGGGCGCTCAATCACCCGCAAGCGGCTGCTGACCGCGGCGGGCGGGACGGCGGGCGGGGCGATCGGCCTGGCAGCCCTCACGCCGGCGCTCTCGCTCGGCCCCTGGTTCCACACCGAGCCGCTCCGCCGAACGCCGTGGCGGGCCGGGCGCCGGCTCGTCGACCGCGAGGGCAAGCCCTACCGCGCCGAGGAGATCGAGCGCGAGACCTTCTACACGGCGTTTCCCGAGGGCGCCTCCCATCGCACCCTCGGCTCGATGCTCGTGGTCGTCCGCCTCGACCCCGCGCGGCTGCGGCTGCCGCGCGAGCGCGCCGACTGGGCGCCCGAGGGGATCCTCGCCTTCTCGAAGGTGTGTACCCACGCGGGCTGCGCGGTCGGCCTCTATCGCAAGCCGACGTACCCGCCGACGCAACCGCCACCGGGGCTCGTCTGCCCGTGCCACTACTCGACGTTCGACCCGGCGCTCGGCGGCGAGGTCGTGTTCGGGCCCGCGGGTCGCCCGCTGCCCCAGCTCCCGCTCGCGATCGACGGGGCCGGCGAGCTGCGGGCGCGCGGGAACTTCTCGAACGCGATCGGACCCGCGTGGTGGGGGGTCAACCTGGAGAAGCCGAGTTGATCCGCCGCGCCCTCCTGTGGCTCGACGCGCGTACGGGCGCGGCGCCGCTCGTGCGCAAGGGCCTGCGCTACCTGTTCCCCGACCACTGGTCGTTCCTACTCGGCGAGGTTGCGCTGTACGCGTTCATCATGCTCGTGGCGACCGGCATCTACCTGACGCTCTTCTTCGAGCCGAGCTTCGGGGAGACCACCTACACGGGGAGCTACGCGCCGATGCAGGGCCTGCCGATGAGCGAGGCCTACCGCTCGGCGCTCGAGCTGTCGTTCGACGTCCCGTCCGGGCTGCTCATGCGCCAGACCCACCACTGGGCGGCGAACGTGTTCGTCGCGGCGATCGTGCTCCACATGATCCGGGTCTTCTTCACGGGCGCTTTTCGCAAGCCGCGCGAGCTCACATGGATCATCGGCCTCCTGATGCTGTTCACCACGCTGCTCGAGGGCTACCTCGGATACTCGATGGTCGACGACCTGCTGTCGGGCATCGGGCTCGCGATCGGCTACGGCGTCGCGCTCTCGGTGCCGGTGATCGGCGCCAACCTCGCGCTCGGGATCTGGGACGGCCCGTTCCCGGGCAGCACGGTGTTCGAGTCGCGGATGTACGTGGCGCACGTGTTCCTGCTCCCGATCCTGATCGCGACGCTGCTCGCCGGCCACCTCGCGCTCGTGGCCTCGCGCCACCACACCCAGTTCCGCGCCTCGAAGCGCGCGACGCAGCGGAGGATCGTCGGGATGCCCGCCTTCCCGGCGCAGACGCCGCGCTCGCTCGGCCTCATGCTCATGACCGCGGCGCTGCTCTTCCTGCTCGGGGGGCTCGTGCAGATCAACCCGATCTGGCAATGGGGCCCGTACGAGACGTATCAGGCGACGAACGGAGCGCAGCCCGACTGGTATCTCGGGTGGCTGATCGGGTCGCTGCGGCTCATGCCCGGGTTCGACCTGTCGATCGGCGACTACGTGCTCGTTCCCAACCCGTTCTGGGGCGGGGCCCTGTTCCCGCTCGTCGTGCTCGGGGTGCTCGGCGCGTCGCCGTGGCTCGAGCGGCGCTTCACCGGGGAGCGCGGGTTCAACAACGTGCTCGACCGGCCGCGCGATGCGCCCGGGCGCACGGCGTTCGGCGCGGCCTTCTTCACGTGGGTCGCCCTGATCTTCATCTCGGGCTCCGCCGACCGCGCCGACGTGTTCCTCGGGCTCGACTACGAGTCGCAGATCTGGTTCTACCGCGTGGCGGTGATCGTGGTCCCGCTGCTCGTCTTCTTCGTGACGCGCAAGGTATGCGCGGAGCTCCAGGCGAGCGACGCGATCGAGGAGGCGCGCGAGGCGGCCGAGGAGGAGGCGAAGGCCGAGGCGGTGGCCGCCTAGCGGCGACCGGGCGGCGCGGTCGGCCGGCGGGCGAGCGCGGAGCGCCCGTAGCGGGCGGCCCGGGCCGCAGCCTCGGGGTCGTGCCCGCGATCGACGAGCGTCTGGCGCATCTCGGCCTCGCGCGTCCAACGCAGGAACAGCCACGCGAACACGACGAGCGTGACCACGCCGCCCTCGACGAACATGATCAGGCCGCCGATCCGCTGGTCGGTGAGCGCGTCGATCCCCGCGGGCTCGCGGGCGGCGTACCACGGGTAGAAGGCGGTGCCCGCCCAGATGAACACGCTCGCGACCGCGGTGCCGAGCGTGCGGACGGCGAGGACGTAGGCCGCCTTCGGACCGGTCCCGAACCACGCCGGCCCGGGGAGCGGCTCGACGATCGCCGCCCACATCATTGCGCCCGTGGCGAAGAAGAGCACGTGCTGCAGCCCGTGGAGGGGCCCGTGCGCGAGCGCCGCTCCATAGACCGCCGGCTCGTGCCAGATGACGAAGCTCGCCGCCCATACGGGCAGCGCGACGAGCGGATACGCGAGCACGCGCAGGTGGCGGACGAGTGGGAGGGCGAGCAAGGGCCGCAGCACCGGCCCGGTGAGGCCCAGCACGATCGCGAGCGCGGCGAGATCGCCGATCAGCAGGTGCTGGATCATGTGCACGTAGAAGAGCCGGTGCTCGGCGAGCGTGTGGATCGGCGAGACGAGCGCCACGAGCAGGAGCGCGACGCCGGTGAAGAACGAGGCCTGGCGAGCGAGGCGGACGGGCCGTCCGCGGAGCGCGAGCGTGCGGGAGCGCCGCGTGTAGGCCGCCGTCACGACGACGAGAAGGAGTACCTGGAGCGGCTCGGCTCCCGCGTCGCCGAGCGCCGCCGTCAAGGGGGTGTCGCTCAAGCCGGAGCGGTTGTACCACGCGAAGGTAGCGTCGGGCCCGGGGAGAGGCGACCGCCGCTACCGTGGGGTGGGCGCCGCGCGGCGCGCACGATGAGCCTCGAGCAACGCCCCGACCTGCGCGAGCCCGCCCCCGCCGGTTCGCACCGCCGGGCCGGACGGGCGGCCGCCGAGCCCGCGCCCGGCGCAGGCGCGGGCGCTCCGATCGGGCTCCCTGGGCTCGCGCACGTGGGCGCGCTGTCGTTCCTCGTCTCGCGCGCGACGCCGTCGGGCGCGTTCTGGCTCGCGCTCGCGGGTGGGGTGGCGCTGGCGCGCGCCGGCGAGCGGTTCGGGGCCCGCCGCGGCTATGGCGCAAGC
>DATHAN010000148.1:0-4118 GCA_035296645.1 Thermoleophilaceae bacterium | reverse complement strand
GTTCCCGAGCGAGCGCAGCCGCGGCCAGAACCCGTCAGGCTCCTCGAGGTAGATCTGGCGGGCCGCGGCGTAGAAGGCGACGCGCCCGCGCGGCGTGAGGTACGCGCGCAGGAACTCGTCGAGCGCGGCCTGGACCCACGGAGTGTCGGCGGCCGGCAGCGTACGCTCGAGGAAGGCCTGGGCGACTGCGCGCGGAGTCGGCTGGAGGATGCCGAGCTCGGGGCGCAGCAGGCGCAGATAGCGCGCCCACCGACGCGAGCGCAACCAGGCGAGCGAGGGGGTGAGCAGGACGAGGCCCTCGACGCGCTCGGGGTAGTCGAAGGCGGTCTCGAGCGCTGCGCGCCCGCCCATGCTGTGCCCGAGCAGGTGGACCTTCTCGAGCCCGAGCGCGTCGAGCAGCGAGACGATCGAGTCGGCGAAGAAGGACGGATCGTACGGCGCGCCGAGCGGCTTGCCCGAGTCGCCGAACCCCGGCAGGTCGACCGCGATCGTGCGGTAGCGATCGGAGAGCGCCGACACGGTGGGGAGGAACGACGCCTTGGTCGCGCCGAGCCCGTGGAGCATGACGAGCGGCTCGCCGGTTCCCGCCTCGAGCAGCGAGAACCGGCGCCCGCCCGTCCGCACGGTGTCGAAGCGCAGGCGGCCGGGCTCGGTCGAGCCGGTCGTGGCGGCGAGGAAGGCCACGCTCAGGTGGAGGTTGCGACGCAGCACGAGCTCGCCACGCCGGTAGGCGTCGAGCCCGCCCGCGAGGTCGCTCGAGACCCGCGCCCACGTCTCGGGGTCGGCCCTCAGCTCGGCGTCGGGCTCGCCCCACGCCGGCTCGACGACGAGGCGTCCGCCCGCGTAGACCGCGTCCCAGGCGGGCTCGTCCCCGGCGTCGAGCCGCAGCCGGACCGGCTCAACGGGGGCGTCGAAGACCTCCGGATCGAAGCGATCGACCAGGGTGCGGAGCGCGGTCGGCGGTCGCACGGGCTAAAGCGTACTCGCCCCGGTGGCGGCCCCGGTGCGCCCGGCGGGCCCTCCGGCTACTCGTCGCCGTCGCGCCGTCGCACCCGGAAGAGCGGGACCGGCTTCTGCACGCCCTTGAGCCGCCGGCGCCCGGCCTTGGACCACTGGAGCTGCCCGTCCTGCTCGTGACCGAGCGCGTCGCACACCTCCTCGGTCGCGAGCACGCTCGCCGGGCGTGCGACCTCGGTCACGCGGTGAGCGAGGTTCACCGGCCGCCCGTACCAGTCGCCCCAGCGACGGATCGCCTGGCCGTGCGCGAGACCGGCCCGCAGCGGCGGGAAGCGCTCGTCCTCGTACTCGGCGCGGTCGACGAGCGTGAGCGCCGTCTCGAGCAGGGGCTCGACCTCGGTGGAGACGAGCATCACGGCGTCGCCGATCGTCTTCACGAAGCGGACCGGACCGTCGGCCGCCTCCGTGGCGAGCTCGGTCAGACGCCCCGCGACCTGCTCGAGCTCGTCGGCCGGGATCTCCTCGCCGAGGCGCGTGAAGCCAACGAGGTCGGCGAAGCACACGGTCACCGGACTCGCGCCGGGGAACTCCCCGGAGGAGAGCGTCGCGCGGTCGACGACCTCGCTGCGTACGAGCTCGAGCAGGTGAAGGCGCAGGACGTAGGTGAGGAGCGGCTCCATCATCGGGGCGAGCTTCTCGGTCGCCTCGGCGTAGCGCAGTCCGAGGTCGCGCTCGGTGTCGCCCGGCTGGAGGAAGGCCTCGCCCATGAGCGTGCCGATTGCCTCGGCAGTGCGCGACATCCCCTGACCGAGGACGCGCGCGACCTCGAGCAGTCCCTGCTGCGGAAGGCCCGCGTCGAGGAACTCCTTCACGAGCGAGGCGGCGTCCACGTCGTCGTCGTCGAAGCGCTGGTCGTCCTCGTCGCCGTGCCCGAGCCCGAGCGCGCTCAGGTGGCGGCGCACGAACTCCTCGTCGAGCCCCGAGCGCTCGGCGACGTCGGCAAGCGTGTAATCGCCGTCGCCGGTCAGCACGCGCTCGACGGGGAGCAGCGAGAGGCGGTTCTCGGCGATGGCCGACTTGAGCTCGTCGAGCTCAACGCCCGCGTCGAGCAGCTGGTCGAGCAGCTCGGCCCGCGCCTCGCGGTCCTCCTCGGTCTCGCACCCCTCGAGCAGCCCCTCGGCCTCGAAGTCGACCTTCGGCCCGCGGCGCCAGCGCGAGCGCGGCCGCTGCGCGAGGTGGCGGAAGTCGGTGAGGCGCTCGCGTAGGTCTTCTGAGCTGAGCGATCGCATGGTTCGCGACGGAGCCTATTGTCTCGGTCGCCGTCGCGCCAAGGTCCGCGGGGCCGCAATGACCGCATACACGATCGGCCACTCGACGCATCCGCTCTCTCGGCTCGTCGAGCTGCTCCGGGGCGCGGGCGTCACGTGCCTCGCCGACGTGCGCACGGTGCCGCGCTCGCGACGCGTGCCGCAGTTCACCCGCGAGGCTCTGGTCGCCGAGCTGCCCGGTGCCGGACTCGACTACCTGCACGTACCCGAGCTCGGTGGCTGGCGCTCGCCGCGCGCCGAGCTCGACGACAACGCCGGGTGGCGTAATCGCTCGTTCCGCGGCTACGCCGACCACATGCGCTCGCCGGAGTTTGCCGCCGGCCTCCTCCGCCTGACCGAGGTCGCGAGGGAGCGTCCGACCGCGATCATGTGCGCCGAAGCCGCGTGGTGGCGCTGCCACCGCCGGCTGATCGCCGACGCGCTGCTCGTGCGCGGGTGGGAGGTGTGCCACATCGCGGCGGACGGTCGCCTCGCCCGTCACGAGCTGACCGAGTTCGCGGTGGTGGGGGAGGGCGGCGACTTGAGCTACCCGGCGAGCGAGACCGAGCAGCTCGGATTGTGAGGTTCGCTGCGGCGACGGCCCCCGCCGGCCGCAAGGCGCGATGTGCCAAGGACCTGCGTCCGCGTCTCGCCCTATCATACGAACATGCGTTCGCTGGCAGAAAGAGCTCGCGTGCTTGAGCTGGTAAGCGACGGGCTCTGCGACACGGCGATCGCTAGACGTCTTGACGTTCCACGAGCGACCGTGCGATCGATGAGGCTGTCGGAGGTTCGACTCGCTCGCCCTGTCTGCTGGCGGGCCGGCCGACGGATCGAGCTTCGCGACGACGATTATGTCGAGCTGCTCGGCCTCCACCTCGGCGATGGCTGCATTTCCAAGGCGGGCCGAACCTTGCGTCTGCGCTTGGCGCTCGACGCGACGTAACCGGGCATCGTCTCCGAGACGCGCGCGCTCCTCGAGAGCGCGGCTTTCTTACGAGCTCGGTGGGGACGACGCACGCCGATGGAGGGGCGACATCCGTACTCTCTGTCTACTCGTCGCACCTTCCGCGTCTCTTTCCACAGCACGGTTCTGGCCCTACGCTCACCCGCGAGATCGTGCTCGAGCAATGGCAGGAGCGACTGCTGCTGAACGAGCCGTTCGCCTTCCTCAGAGGCTGTATTCGCTCCGACGGTTGCTGCTTCCCCAACCGAACCGGCCGCTACTGTTACCTGACCTACGACTTTCGAAATCGCTCAGACGACATCCGCCGGCTCTTCACCGTCGCCTGTGACATGGTCGGCGTCGAGTACCGGGCGCACGCTGAGCGAGTCCGCGCCGGCGAGCGAGCGTCGAGATGCTGGTCGAGAACGTCGGCCTGAAGACCTAGACGCCCGCTAGAGTGAACGTAGGCGCGGATGTGGCGGAATCGGTAGACGCGCGGCCCTCAGGAGGCCGTGTCTCTTTGAGACGTGGAGGTTCGAGTCCTCTCATCCGCACTCTGCTCGACCTAGCGCTTCTGCGGGCCGAGGACGAGAGCTCGGGCGGGTCTCCCTAGACGCAAGGGGGCCAATGTTGCCCTTTGGCGGCTTGGCCAGCTCGCGCGCGCGGGCCGCGGAGGATGCTACTCCGCGCCTCGCGCCGGCCCGCGCCGCAACCCCGTCCCGAACACCCGATCCCAGTACGGCGCGCTGATCCCGAAGCCGCGCTCGTCGTCCTGGAAGTGGTGGCGCATGTGCAGCTCGCGCAGCCAGCGCCCGAAGCGCGTGCGCGGGCGGCCGTGGTGAAGGTAGTAGTGCGTCATGTCGTAGAGGAGGTAGCCGGCGAGGAAGCCCGCGCCGAAGAGGAAGGCC
>DATHAN010000147.1:0-6161 GCA_035296645.1 Thermoleophilaceae bacterium | reverse complement strand
GGCAGGTCGACGGGAAGCAGGTCGAGCACCTCGTGGTCGGAGACGCGCTTGCGCTGGAAGGCGACGACCTGCTCGGTCACCGACACGACGCCGAACGACAGCTCGACGCCGTTCGCCTCACGGCGGTCGAGCAGGCGCTCGATCCACGTCTCGGTCTCCTTCTTCGGCTGCGTGTACCAGTCGCCGTGGAAGGGCCTGGCGGCGGCGCGACGCCCGCGCACGTCGAGCTCCTCGACCTCGTAGCTCTGACCGAGGTGGAGGTAGGCGGCGCCCGGATGCAGCGTGTCGAAGGCGCGGCCCGCCTCGACCGAGCCGATCACCTCGCCCGAGTCGGCGTCGATCACCGCGAACGAGTCGAGCGACGCCGAGCGCAGGGCGATTCGCCCGGCGGGGAAGGCGCCGTCGGCGCCGCCGGGCAGGTAGCGCCCCCCGCGCTCGCGCAGCTCGCCCGCGGCCACGAGCCGGTCGGCGTAGGCCTCCCAGCGCGGCCCGAAGACCTCGGCGTCCTCCGCGTCGAGCGGCAGCTCGTAGGCGGCGGCGACCAGGTGCTGGCGGTGGATCTCCTCCGACTCGTGGTCGAGGATCGCCGCCTCGACCGGGCGGTCGAGGAACTCGTCGGGGTGACGGCAGAAGAACTGGTCGAGCGCGTCGTCGCCGGCGACGTACATGGCGAGGCCGGTCGTCCGCCGCCCCGCGCGACCCCACATCTGGCGCAGGCTCGCCACCGTGCCCGGGAAGGTCACGCAGATGGCCGCGTGGAGCTCGCCGACGTCGATCCCGAGCTCGAGCGCGCTCGTGGCCGCGACGCCGAGCAGCTCGCCCTCCATCAGGCGCCGCTCGATGTCACGACGCTGCGACGGCGTGTAGCCGGCCCGGTAGGGAGCGATTCGCTCGGCGAGGTCGGCGCGGCCACGGTCCTCGAGCCGCAGGCGCGTGAAGCGCTGGATCAGCTCGACGCCGCGGCGCGAGCGGAGGAAGCAGATCGTGCGCGCGCCGCGCTCGACGAGATCGGCGAGCAGGTTCGCCCCCTCCGACAGCGCCGAGGCGCGCGTCCCCTTGTCCTCGTCGAGCAGCGGCGGGTTCCACATGGCGATCTGGCGCTCCGCGCGCGGCGCGCCGTCGCGGTCGACGAGCTCGAAGTCGAGCCCGGTGAGGCGCTCGGCGAGCTCGACCGGGTTGGCGATCGTCGCGCTCGCCAGCACGAAGCGCGGCTCGGTCCCGTAGGCATTGGCGAGCCGGCGCAGCCGCCGGAGGACGTTGGCCACGTGCGAGCCGAACACGCCGCGGTAGGCGTGGGCCTCATCGACGACGACGAAGGCGAGGTTCGAGAGCACGTCGCCCCAGTGGCGGTGGTGGGGGAGCACGCTCAGGTTGAGCATGTCCGGGTTCGAGAGGATGAGGTTGGTGCGCGCCCGGATCGCGCGGCGCTCCTCACGCGGGGTGTCGCCGTCGTAGATCGCGGGCCGCAGGAACGGCGCGCGGAGGGCGGCGAGCTTGCGCGCCTGGTCCTGGGCGAGCGCCTTGGTCGGGTAGAGGTAGAGCGCTCGCGCGGCGCGGTCGCGCGCGAGCACCTCGAGCACCGGCAGGTTGAACGCGAGCGACTTGCCGCTCGCCGTGCCGGTCGTGACGATCGTGTGGCCGTGGTCGAGCGCCGACTCGAGGGTCGCGGCCTGATGCGACCACAGGTGGTCGATGCCGGCGCCGCGAAGGGCCGACGCGACCGCGGGGTGGAGGCGCTCGTCGGGAAGCGGGACGGGCTCCCCTGGCTGCACCCCCTCGCGGCTCTGGGCCACGAGCTGCTCGCCGCGGCCGGCCTCTAGCAGGTCTCTCCAGGGACGGGCCGCGAGCGACGAGGGCACGACGGACGATCTTAGGCGGGCTCGACGTACGTCCCGCTCAAGCTAGATTCGCGTCGTGGATGGCGGCTCCACCGAGGGCGGCTGAGCGTCCACCGCGCCGGTGGGTTGCTCAGCCGGGCTCGGCCAGCCTCAGCCACGCACGCGCTCGAAGTCGCGCCGGTTGCGGGTCACGAGCGCCAGCCGGTGGACGAGAGCCGTGGCTGCGATGAGGGCGTCGGGCAAGAATGCAGCGCCTCTCCAGCGCGCGCGCTCATGGCGCCGAGCGCTGCCGTCGAGAAAAAGCCCGCGAGCTTCCGCGTGCGGCTGTCGGCTGCCAGCGGCCGCCAGGTGCAGGTCGACTTCGCCACCGATGACGGCTCGGCGCGGGCGCCGGGCGACTACTCCTACCGCTCGGGCGAGCTCGCCTTCTCCCCGGGCCAGGCCCAGAAGACGGTCAACGTCCCGGCCAAGGGGGATACGAACGACGAGACCGACGAGGCCTTCCTCGTACAGCTCTCCGTTGGCCCGCGGCGCGACCATCGCAGACGGCAGCGGCCGCGCCACGATCCGCGACGACGACGCCTCTCCCGGCCCCACCTGCGACGGCCGGCGGGCGACGATCATCGGCGACTTCTCGGCCGAGGAGATCCGCGGCACCTCCGGACCCGACGTGATCGTCGCCCGCGCGGGCGCCGACGAGATCGACGCGCTCGGCGGGAACGACCGCGTGTGCGCGGGCCTCGGGGCTGACGTGGTGTCGGGCGGCGAGGGCTCCGACCGGATCTTCGGCGAGAAGGGCGCCGACCGCCTCGACGGCGGCCGCGGGTCCGACCTCCTGAGCGGCGGAGAGGGAAGCGACTGGCTCTTCGGCCGTGCCGGCTCGGACCGGCTCCTCGGCGGCCCGCACGAGGACAACCTCCGCGGCGGCCCGGGCAGCGACCCGTGCGATGGCGGTCCGCAAAGCGACTCCGTGTCCGAGTGCGAGGGCTGAGGCTCCGCTAGCGGCGGAGGCGCCGGCGGGGACACGCGCGCCCGGCGTGTAGCGTCCCCGCGCGGCGATGGCCCTGCGCTGCGTCTACACCGACCTCGACGGGACCCTGCTCGGCCGCGGCGCGTCGCTCTTCCGCGATGCCGAGGGCGACTTCACCATGCTCGCCGCGCGCGGCCTCGAGGCGTGCCACCGCGCCGGCGCCGAGGTCGTGCTCAAATCCGGCCGCCGCAAGGCGCAGGTCATGGAGGACGCGCGCCTCATCGGCCAGACCGCCTACATCTACGAGGTCGGCTGCGGGCTGTCGATCGAGGGCGAGGAGCGCTACCTCACCGGCGACCTCCAGCCGACGCCCGAGCGCAACGTCCACGAGCAGATCGAGGACGCGGGCGCGCCGGCGCTGCTGCTCGAGGCCTACCCCGGGCGTCTCGAGTCGCACGCCCCCTGGCACCGGGCGCGCGAGTTCTCGCACCTGATGCGAGGCCTTGTCGACGCCGACAAGGCGAACAAGCTGCTGGTCGCCCGCGGTCACGAGAACCTGCGGCTCGTCGACAACGGCGTGATCTCGCGCGGCGAGACCGAGCTCGACCTCGAAGGCCGCGCCCACGCCTACCACCTGATCCCGCGCACCGCGTCGAAGGGGCGCGCGGTGGCCGAGCACATGCGTGCGCGCGGCTATGCGCCCGAGGAGTGCATCGGGGTAGGGGACTCGCGCGAGGACCTCGGGGTGGCGGAGTTCGTCGGCCGCTTCTTCGTGGTCGCGAACGCCGTCGCGCGCGAGCCCGACCTGCTCGCCGACGCACCGGTGGGCGCGCGTGTGGAGGTGACGGAAGGCCGCAACGGCGAGGGCTTCTACGAGGCGGTCGTGCGGTCGCTCGCCGAGGCCCGCTGACACCGGCGAGCTACGCGGCGGCGCCGCGCTCGGTCTCCGCGTGCTCGACGAGGAAGTCGAGCACCGCGCGGTTGAACTCCTCGGCCTTCTCCATGTTCGCGCCGTGGCTGCCGCCCGCGAGCACCGTCAGCCGCGCGTGCGGGACCAGGTCGGCGAGCTCGCGCGACTTCCACACCGGGACCATCATGTCGCGCTCGGCGCCGATCACGTGCACGGGCATCTCGAGCCGGCCGAGCCGGTCGCGCGCCTCGTGGCGGCCGACCGCCTGGGCCTGGCGCGCGTACGCCTCGACGCTCTGGGGGTGCGGGTTCTCGAGCACGACCTGGCGGAAGTAGGCGACCCGCTCGGGATCCTCGAACAACTCCTCCGACAGGGACGTGTGCAGGAGCTGCTCGATGTGCTCCTCGCGCGGCGTGCGCAGCGCCGCGTTCGCCATCAGGCGCCCGCGCACCCGGCCCCAGTGGCCGTCGCCGCCCCAGGTCATGGCGAGGGTCAGCGTGCGCACTCGCTCGTGGGCCGCGAGCGCCACCTCCTGAGCGATCGCCCCGCCCAGCGAGATGCCGAGCAGATGGAAATGATCGAGTCCGAGTACGTCGGCGAGCGCGAGCGTGTCGTGCGCTAGGTCGACGACCTCGTAGCCCTCGGCGCACTCCGACGACTGCCCGGAGTCGCGGTTGTCGAATACGATCGTGCGGTACTGCGCGGACAAGGCCTCGAGCTGCTCGCCCCAGGAGAGGCGGTCGCCGCCGAGGCCGGTGACGAGCACCAGCGGCTCGCCGTCGCCGTGGACCTCGCAGAACAGGCGCTGGCCGTTGGCGTCGGCGAAGGGCATCGCGGGAGTATCCCGGGACGGCCGGGCGACCGGGGACGGGTCGCTCAGGTCGCCTCGGCGAGCGCCCTCCCGGCCGCCTCGATCTCCAGCAGCGATCGAGCCTCGGTCACGCTCGCCAGGTCGATCAGCCGCGCCTCGAACGCGCTCAGCTCGTTGCCGCCCACGACGGCGTGGCAGCCGACACCCGCCTGCCGGCAGCGAACCGCCACCTCGCCGACGACCTTGCCCGCGAGCGTCTGCCGGTCGAGCCGCCCCTCGCCGGTGACCACGAAGCGGGCGGCGCGCATGCGGGCTTCGAAGCCGACCGCGTCGAGCACGTACGCCGCGCCCGGGACGAGGCGCGCACCGCGGAGCGCCCACAGGCCGCCGGCGAGCGCGCCGGCCGCGCCGGTCATCGGCACTCCACGCGGGTCGCGCGGAGCGGTGTCGGCGAGCTCGCCGAGCCGCCGCTCGAGCCGCGCGACGGTCGCCGGATCGGCGCCCTTCTGCGGACCGAAGACGCGCGGCGCGTCCTCCCACGGTGTTCGGACGTCGGACATCACCTCGAGCTCGAGTCCCGGGTCGACGGCCGCCTCCTCGAGCGCCGCGAGCGCACCCTCTCCCCCGTCCGTGGTCGCCGAGCCCCCGACCGCAACGAGCACCCGGCGCGCGCCCGCGTCCGCCGCCGCGGCGATCAACTCGCCGGTCCCGCGGCTCGTGGCCGCCCACGCGTCCCGCTCGTTCTCGGCGAGCAGGGCGAGGCCGCTCGCCTGCGCCATCTCGACCACCGCGGTGCGTCCGTCGCCGAGCAGGCCGAAGCGCGCCTCGACGGGCCGCCCGAGCGGGTCGGAGACGGTCGCCGCGCGGAGCTCGCCGCCGAGCGCGCGGACGAGCACGTCCATCGTCCCGCCGCCTCCGTCGGCGACCGGGAGCTCCTCCGCGTCGAGGCCTCCGGCGCGCACGCCGCGGGCGAGCGCCGCCGCGACCTCGGGCGCGGAGAAGGTCCCCTTGAAGTCGTCGGGGGCGACGAGGACGGGCGCCCGCCCGAACCTCACCCCTCCGCGATCGCCGACGAGAACGCCCGCTCGGCCTCCTCGTCGCGGACGCAGAAGATCACCCGCTCGACCCGCTCCCCGGCCGCGCCGCGAGTCGCGGCGACCATGACCTCGGCCGCCTCGTCCAGGGGAAATCTGCCGATACCGGTCCCGAACGCGACGAGGGCGAGCGAGCGGCAGCCGAGCTCCTCGGCCCGCCGCACCGTCGACTCCGTCGCGCGCTCGATGATCTCGCGCGAGGTGGGCCCGCCGAGCTCCATCGTCGCCGCGTGGATGACGTAGCGCGCCGGCATGTCGCCGGCGGTCGTCTCGACCGCCTCGCCGAGGGCGATCGGCGCCTTCTCGTCGGACTCGCGCTGGACCGCCGGACCGCCAGCGCGCGCGATCGCCGCCGCGACGCCGCCGCCGTGCTCGAGCTGCGTGTTCGCCGCGTTGGCGATCGCGTCCACCTCGAGCATCGTGACGTCGGCGCGCCTCACCTCGAGCTCCGGCACGCGCGTATTGTGCCCAGGCGACGGCGCGCGACCACCTCGCGCTCGCCTCGGACGCACCCTCGCCCGCCGAGGGCGGCCCGACC
>DATHAN010000146.1:0-3000 GCA_035296645.1 Thermoleophilaceae bacterium | reverse complement strand
CAGGTCGAGCGCCGCCGACTCGAACGCCCAGCGGCGGTAGTCGCGTGAGGGCTCGCGCTGGGGCGGCGCGGGCCACAGGTCGAGCTCGTCGAGCAAGCGCGAGAAGCTCTCGATCGTGTGCCGACCGGCGAGCGGCAGGTGCGGCCCGGCGTCCTGAAGGGCGACGTGGTCGAGCCCCTCGTAGGTCACGTCCTCGCCGACGCCCTCCTCGCCGCCACCTCTCAGGCGGATCACCGTGGTGAGGCGCGTGAAGTCGCTCGTGACGTCGCGCTCGACGCCCTCGAGCGCGTAGGACTCGATCTCGAGCGGGAGATCGGCGAGCAGGTCGTAGGTGGCCACCGAGGGCGGCACCCTACCCGCGCTCCGCGTACTTGTCGTTCGGCGTCGGGCTCGAGTCCTCGCGGACATGGGGCGGGCGCCGGTTCGTGTCGACGAACAGGCACCACGCGGTACGGCGGTCGTTCGCGGGGATGCACGTGCGAAAGTAGCCCTCGGCGATCCGGATCGTGTTCGCCGCGTCGACGTTGGCGCGGGTTTCGGCGTTTCCGTGTCGCAAGGCGTACCCGCGCACCGTCCGCGCGTTGATCTCGGTCGCCTCGGTCTCGGAGACGATCAGCGGCCTCGAGGCGAGCCCGGCGGCGAGCAGGCCGAGGGCGCCCGCCACGAGGATGCCGATGCCGATGCGATCGAGCAGGACCTCGTACGGCGGTCCGGCCCCGCGGGCGGCGGCCCCCGCGCCGTTGGGCGACGGGTCGCGGGGCGGCGCGTTCGACGCTCCGGCCGCCTGCCGCCCCTCGAGCCGCCGGGCGAGCCACGGGGCGACCACGCCGAGGAGGAAGAGGTTGACGAACGAGGCGATGATCACGCCCGGGACGATCTCCACGCCCGAGGTGAGCGGCGGGAGGTAGTGGAGCAGCAGCCCCTCGGCGAAGGTGACGACCGCGAAGGTCGGCCACATCATGCCTCCGCGCAGGCGCCAGCGGAGCCGGTCGGCGCGGTCGCGCCAGTCGGAGGGCATGTGGCGAGCGTAGCCGGGCGGTAGCATCGGTCCGAGCCGATGACCGCCACGCTCGCGCCGAGTCGCCATCGCCCTGGATACGCCGGAACCGACGGCGCACGGGTGGAGCTATGGGTGGGGAACGCGGGCCGGGTCGCCTACCGCGAGGCGGTCGCGCTCCAGGAGCGCCTGCGGGCCGCGCGCCAGGCGGGCGCGATCCCGGACGCGCTATTGCTCCTCGAGCACCCGCCCGTGTACACGAAGGGCCGGCGTACCGAGGCCGCCGACCTCCCGCTCGGCGAGGACTGGTATCGCGCCCGGGGCGTCGAGGTCGAGGAGTGCGACCGCGGCGGGCGCGTCACCTACCACGGGCCGGGCCAGCTCGTCGGCTATCCGATCGTGGCCGCACGCGACGTGCTCGAGTACGTGCGCTCGCTCGAGCGAGCGCTGATCGCCGCGCTCGCCGACGAGGGCGTACCGGCCGAGGTTCGCGACGGCCTGACCGGCGTGTGGGTCGGCGAGCGCAAGATCGCCTCGATCGGCGTACACGTGCAACGCGGGGTGACGACGCACGGCTTCGCGGTCAACGTCGACTGCGACCTCGAGCCGTTCGAGTGGGTGGTCGCGTGCGGGATCGGCGGCGTGCGGATGACCTCGCTGTCCCGCGAGACCGGGCGCGCCGGAGGAATGCGGTGCTTCCGCCGGCGAGTGGCGTGGCGGCTCGCGGAGGAGCTCGGGCGCCGGCAGCGGCTCGTGTCGCTCGCGCGGCTCCTCGATCGAGCCGGGGCCCGGGAGCCCGCCGCCACATGACCGCCCCGCCGGCCAGGGGCCCCGCCGGAGCCCCCACCCGCTCGCGCTCCAACCCCGGCGGCGCGCGCGTGCTCGAGCTAGGCGAGGTGCGGCCCTTCCGCGAGCGCAAGCCGCCGTGGTTCAAGGTCCCGGCCCCGGGCGGCGAGCGCTTCCGCGAGCTCAAGCGGCTGATCGACGGGCAGGAGCTCAACACGGTGTGCGAGGAGGCCGCCTGCCCCAACATCGGCGAGTGCTGGCAGCGCGGGACGGCCACCTTCATGATCCTCGGCGACACGTGCACGCGGCGCTGCGGCTTCTGCAATGTCCAGGCGGGCAAGCCGACGCACAACGACCCGCTCGAGCCGCTGCGCGTGGCCCAGTCGGTCAAGCGCATGGGGCTGCGCCACGCGGTGATCACGAGCGTCGACCGCGACGACCTGCCCGACCTCGGCTCGCGGGCGTTCGTCGGCGTCATCCGCTCGATCCGCAGGCTTGCGCCGGGGACGAAGGTCGAGGTCCTCACGCCCGACTTCCGCGGTCAGGAGATGCCGCTCGCGCGCGTGATCGCCGAGCGCCCCGATGTCTTCAACCACAACGTGGAGACCGTGCCCCGCCTCTACCCGCTCGCCCGGCGCGGCTCGCGGTTCCTGCGCTCGTGCCGCGTGCTCGCCAACGCCAAGCAGATGGCCGGCGATGAGGTCGTCACGAAGTCGGGCCTCATGACCGGCCTCGGCGAGTCGAAGGAGGAGCTGCTCGAGGCCTTCGCGACGCTGCGCGAGCACGACGTCCAGGTCCTGACCGTCGGCCAGTACCTGCGACCGACGCGGAACCACCTGCCCGTCGTGCGCTACTGGCACCCCGACGAGTTCGCGGAGCTCGAGCGCGAGGCCTACGCGATGGGCTTCGAGTCGGTCGCCGCCGGGCCGCTCGTGCGCTCGAGCTACCACGCCGAGCAGACCCTCGAGCAGGCCGCGGCGGGATAGCGCTCGGGCGCTCCGCCTCGGGCTAGGCTCGGGCGCGCTCCTCGCGCCGCCCGATGCTTCCGCTCAAGGACAACATCCCGACGCGCCGGATCGCGTACCTGACGGTGGCGATCATCGTGGCGAACGTGCTCGCCTTCTTCTTCTTCCAGGACGCCCGGCTGTCGCTCGCCGGGGCGTCGATCGACGAGGCGAACGCCGTCGAGTTCGGGGCGATCCCGTACGAGATCTCCC
>DATHAN010000145.1:0-4402 GCA_035296645.1 Thermoleophilaceae bacterium | reverse complement strand
GACGATCGTCCCGAGCGCGCTGAAGCCGATCAGGCCGAGCAGCAGCGCGGCGAGGAGCGCGAGGGGATGGGCGACGCCGACCCCGGTGAGCGGGACCGCGAGCGCCACGAGGCCCGCCCCGATCGCCAGCGAGCGCACGATGCCGCCGATCGCGTAGCCCAGGTTCACCTGCCACGGGTGCATCGGAGCGGACAGGATGTCGTTGATGTAGCGGTCCTGACGCCCCTGGAAGACCGACGACGACGTGTTGTTGTAGGCGGCCTGCACCATCGCCATGGTGATCAGGCCCGGCACGATGAACACCTCGTACTCGACCGCGCCGAAGTCGCGGATGCGCGACCCGAGCGACAGCCCGAACACGAGGATGAAGAGGATCGACGAGATGATCGGAGCGAGCACCGTCTGCGTCCACAGCTTGAGCACGCGCAGGCACTCGCGGCGAGAGAGCCACAGGAAACCGCCCATCCCCCCTTGCCACCCGTGGTCGGCGCGTGCCGCGACGACGTGCTTCGACGCCGGAGCGGGAGCGTGCGTCGCGCTCACGAGGAGATCCCGGCCCGGGACGACCCATGCTCCGCCCCGTCGGCGCTCGTCTCGAGGCCCGCGCCGTCGGCCCCCGCCTCGGCCATCGCGGCAGCGCGCCGCCCGCCGCCCACGGTCTTCATGTAGACCTCGGTGAGCGAGGCCGCCGCGTAGCGCTCGCGCAGGCCGGCCGCGGTGTCGCGCGCGATCAGCTCTCCGCCCCCGATCAGCGCGATCTCCTCGCACAGCTCCTCGGCCTCCTCGAGGTAATGTGTGGTCAGCAGGATCGTCGTGCCCTCGGAGTGGAGCTTGCGGATGTAGCGCCACAGCTCCTGGCGGAGCTCGACGTCGACGCCCGCGGTCGGCTCGTCGAGGATCACGAGCCGCGGGCGGTGCATGAGCGCGCGCGCAAGCAGGAGGCGCCGGCGCATGCCGCCCGACAGCTTCGGCGTGCGGACGTTGGTCTTCGCGCGCAGGTCGAAGACGTCGATCATCTCGGCGGCGCGGCGGCGCGCGTCGGCGCCCGACATCCCGAAGTAGCCGCCGTGGTAGACGAGGACCTCCTCGACCGTCAGGAAGCGGTCGAGGTTCACGTCCTGCTCGGCCAGCCCGATCCAGCGCCGGGCACCGAGCCCGGCGGCGGGCTCGCCGAACACGCGCACCTCGCCCGCCGTGATGCGGATCAGGTTGCAGACCGCGCTGATGAGCGTGGTCTTGCCGGCGCCGTTCGGGCCGAGCAGGCCGAAGAAGCGCCCAGCGGGCACTGCTAGGTCGAGTCCCTCGAGGGCGAGCGTGCCGTCGTCGTAGCGCTTGGTAAGGCCGTGGAGCTCGAGCGCCGGCGGGAATACGGGTGCAGGCGGTCGATGGGCATCCGGCACCCTGCCAAGGTTAGGCGGTGACCCCGGGACGAGATGTAGGAACATGGTCTTGGATGCCCGCGACCGACACCGAGTGATGAGCGCCGTACGGCGCCGAGGTTGGATGCGGAGCGCGCCCGAGCGGCGCGAGTACTGAGCTCGCTCTCGCGCGGCATTCGCGAGCGTCGGGCCTTCGCCCAAGTGGAGAGGTACGCGATGTTCGTGGGCTACCCACGCAGCGGCCACAGCGTCATCGGGTCGCTGCTGAACGCGCACCCCGACATGGTCGTCGCTCATGAGCTCAACGCCCTTCGCTACGTGCAAGCTGGGTTCTCGCGGCTCCAGCTGTTCTCGCTCCTGCTGGAGAGCGACCGGAAGTTCGAGGCCCACGGTCGGACGTGGGGACGCTTGCCCAACTCGTCCACGCGCGACCACGCCGGACACGGAAGGCAGCGGCGTGGACGCCCGGCCTCGTCGATCAGGTCAGGCGGCGCTCGCGCGAGTACCCCTTCCTCGCGCGCTACGCCGGGAAGGAGTGGGCGCGTGCGGATGTCGGCGCCTGACCGGACTCGAGGTCTCAAGGCGCCGATGCTCGACGCGAGTCCTAGAAGTCACGCGAATCGGCGGGTCTAGCCGAGCGCCCGCCCGTACTGCCGCTCGTAGTACTCGCGGTACTCGCCCGAGCGAATCGGGTCCCACCACCACTCGTTGTCGCGGTACCAGGCCACCGTCCGCTCGAGGCCCTGATCGAAGCGCACCTGCGCCTCCCACCCGAGCGCCCGCACCTTGTCGGCCGACAGCGAGTAGCGACGATCGTGCCCGGGCCGGTCGCGGACGTACTCGATCAGCGACTCGTCGCGACCGCACGCCGCGAGTATCCGCCGCACGACCTCGACGTTCTCGAGCTCGTCGGGGCCGCCGACATTGTAGACCTCGCCGCGCGCGCCCGCGTGCAGGACGAGGTCGATCGCGCGCGCGAAGTCCTCGGCCCACAGCCAGTTGCGCACCTGGCGGCCATCCGCGTACACCGGGAGCGGATCGCCGGCGAGCGCGTTCAGGACGCACAGCGGAATCAGCTTCTCCGGATATTGACGCGGCCCGTAGTTGTTCGACCCGCGGCAGATCACCGCGTCGATCCCGTAGGTGTGCGCGTGGGCGGACACGAGCAGGTCGCCCGCGGCCTGGTCGCGCTGTACGGCGAGGAGGGGTCGAGCGGGGACTGCTCGGTGAACGACCCGCTCGCGATCGATCCGTATACCTCATCGGTCGAGACCTGCAGGTAGCGCTCGACCCCGAGCTCGCGCGCGGTCTCGAGCAGGACGGTCGTGCCGATCACGTGCATGGTCGCAAAACCCTCCTCGCCGGCGATCGAGCGGTCGACGTGCGACTCGGCGGCGAAGTTGACCACCGCGTCGCAGCCCTCCATCGCCTCGTGCACGGCGTCGCGGTCCTCGATCGCCCCGACGCGGAAGTCGATGCGGTCCTCGACCTCGTAAAGGTTCTCGCGCCGGCCCGCGTAGGTCAGCTTGTCGAGCACGACGACCTCGTCGGCGGGTCGGGCCGCGAGCACCTCGCGCACGTAGGTCGAGCCGATGAAGCCGGCGGCGCCGGTCACGAGCAGCCTCACGCCGCGACCTCCGCCTGCTCCGCACGCGCCGCGAGATAGGCCCCGAGTCCCTCCTGCCACGGCCCAGGCGCGGGGCGTCGGCGCGCTCGCTGCGAAGCGCCGAGCACGCGGGCCGCGCCGCCGGTCGGGGGAACTCCGCGGTCGTCACCGGGACGACGCGGCAGTCGGCGCCGGCACGCCGCAAGGCCTCGGCGGCGAGCTCGGCCCACGAGCACGCCCCGCCCCCCGCGATGTGGTGAACCCCGTACGCCTCGCCGGCGACCAGCTCGACGAGCGCCGCGGCCAGGTCGCCGCAGAAGGTCGGCGAGCCGACCTGGTCGTCGACCACGCGGACCTCGCCGCGCTCGCGGGCGAGCCTCCGCATGGTGTCGACGAAGTTGCGCCCGCCGAGGCCGAAGAGCCACCCCGAGCGGACGACGAAGTGGCGCGGATTGGCCGCGGCCGTCGGCGCCTCGCCGGCGAGCTTCGACGCGCCGTACGCCGACAGCGGCGCGGGCGCGTCGGACTCGACGTACGGCTCGCCCTTGCGGCCGTCGAACACGTAGTCGGAGGAGAGATGCACGACCTTGGCGCCGACCGACGCGGCGGCGCCCGAGACGATTCCCGGCGCTTCGCCGTTCAGGCGAAAGGCGGCCTCGCGCTCCTCCTCGGCGCCGTCGACGTTCGTGTACGCCGCGCAGTTGACGACGGCATCCGGTCGCTCGGCCTCGAGACGAGCGCGCACGGCCTCCGCGTCGGTCACGTCGAGTCCGGCGTGGTCGCACGCGACGACGCCGTGACCCGTCCGCCGTGCGGCGGCCCCGACCTCCTGGCCGAGCATTCCCCCGGCACCGGTCACGAGGAGCTTGAGGGGCGCCGATGCGCTCACGACCCCGCCTCGCTCACAGGATCGCGATCTCCGCGTTGTCGCCTACGACGAGCCGGTAGGCGCGCGGCAGCGCCGGACTGCGCCCCACCCGAACGTTGCGACCGATCAGGCTCGCCTCAATCCGGCCGTCGAGTCCCTCGAGGGTCGAGTCGGCAAGCACGATCGAGTGCTCTATCTCGCACCGCTCAATGCGCACCCGCTCGCCGATCGCCGTGAACGGGCCGACGTAGGCGTCGCGCACGACCGATCCGGCGCCGATCACCGCCGGGCCGCGCACCGTCGCCCGCTCGAGCCGCGCGCCGGGGTCGATCTCGACCCGCCCCTCGACGCGCGACTCGACGAGCTCTCCCTCGACGCGCTCGGCGAGGTCGTCGAGGATCAGGCGGTTGTCCTCGACCTGACCCGTGTCCTTCCACCAGCCCTGGACGATGTGGGGGTCGACGCGCAGGCGCCGGTCGACGAGCTGCTGGATCGCGTCGGTGATCTCGAGCTCGCCGCGCCACGACGGCTCGATCGCGCGCGCGGCCT
>DATHAN010000144.1:0-4079 GCA_035296645.1 Thermoleophilaceae bacterium | reverse complement strand
GCGTCCCCCGGGGCAGCCGCTGCTCGGTCCGGTGGACCTCATCTAGGTCACAGAGGAGCACTCGGGCTTGACTGCGAAAAGGTCGTGCCCTCTGTAACGGATCGGCGGCCTCGGCACCACACGAGTGCAGCTCCCGCGCAGGTCCGTCGGAGCTCCTTGCTAGACGTACGGCCGTGCTCCTCGAGCTCCGCGTCGAGAACCTCCTGCTGATCGAGCGGGCCGAGCTGCGGCTCGGGCCCGGCCTGTCCGCGCTGACCGGCGAGACGGGCGCCGGCAAGACCGTCCTCGCCCATGCCCTCGACCTCCTGCTCGGCGGGCGGCCGCGGCCCGGCATCGTCCGGCCGGGCGCGAGCGAGGCGTACGTCGAGGGGGCATTCGCCTTGCCCGACGGGCTGCTCGACGACCTGCCCGACCTGCGCGAGCGCGTGCCGGACGACGCCGGCGAGCTCGTGCTGGCGCGCCGCGTCGCCGCCGAGGGCCGCAGCCGGGCGTTCGTGCAGGGCCGCTCGGCGCCCGCTTCCGAGCTCGCCGACCTCGGCGGGCGGCTCGTGTCCTTCTACGGCCAGCACGAGCACCGCCGCCTCACGCTCGCCGCTCAGCAGCTCGAGATACTCGACTCCTTCTGCGGTCCGCACCAGCTCGAGGCCCATGAGGCGCTGCGCCGGGCGTTCGGGCGTGCGCGCGTGCTCGAGCGCGAGCTCGTCGAGCTGCGCGCGCACACCGGCGCACGCGAGCGCGAGCGCGACCTGCTCGCCTTCGAGCTCGACGAGATCGACTCGCTCGGCCCCGACGCGGACGAGGAGCGGGCACTGCGAGAGGAGCGCGAGCGCCTGCGGCGGATCGACGCGCTGCGGGGGGCGGCGCTGGCGGGCGCCGAGGCGATCTCGTCCGAGTCCCCCGACTGGGCCGACGTCGGCGGCGCCCTGGGCGAGAGCGAGCGCCTCGCGGACGCCGTAGCCGGAGTCGACGGCCGCCTCGACGCGCTGGCCGAGCGCCTCCGGGCGCTCCGCATCGAAGCGGAGGACCTCGGGACCGACCTTCGCCACTACGCCGACGCTCTCTCGGACGAGCCGGAGCGGCTCGAGGAGGTCGAGGACTGCCTCGAGCGCTACGACCGTCTGGCACGCAAGCACGGGGGCACCGTCGAGGCCGTCCTCGCCCACGCCGAGCGCTGCCGCGCCGAGCTCGCGGAGCTCGAGGGTGCGGAGGAGGCCGGCGAGGGCCTCGAGCGCGAGCTCCGAGCCGCGCAGACGGAGGAGGACGATCTCGCCGGGCGCTTGAGCACCGCCCGCGAGGGGGCGGCTGCGCGGCTCGCCAAGGCGGTTCGCTCGGAGCTCGCGGAGCTCGGGATGGAGGGTGCGTCCTTCTCGGTCAAGCTCGAGCGCCGCGAGCGGCGCGCGGCCTCGGGGGACGAGCGGGTCGAGTTGCTGATCGCACCCAACCCCGGGGTCGCCGCGGCGCCGCTGCGAGAGAGCGCCTCGGGAGGCGAGCTCTCGCGCACGATGCTCGCCCTCATGAGCGTGGCGAGCGGCGGGGAGGCGGGCGCGGCCACGCTCGTCTTCGACGAGGTCGACGCCGGCGTCGGCGGCCAGACCGCCCGGGCCGTGGGGCGCAAGCTGCGCTCGCTCGCCGAGCGGCGTCAGGTCCTGTGCATCACCCACCTGCCTCAGATCGCCTCGCTCGCCGACCGCCACTTCCGGATCGAGAAACGCGCGGGCGCGGCGGTGGCGCAAACGCTGGTCGAGGAGCTGGCGGGCGGGGCGGTGGTCGACGAGCTGTGCCGCATGCTCGGCGGCGACGCCGAGGACGACGGCGCGCGGCAGCACGCGCAAGAGCTGCTGGCCGCGGCCTGAGGTCGAGCGGCGCGAGCCGGGCGCTCGCCTCCGCCGACCGCCCCCGCCACCCCGCCGTAGAATCCCGGGCCTCTGCCGGCATGGCCGCCTTCCCTACCGCACCGCCGACCGACTCCGAGCGGGCCGCCGCGGCCGGCGAGGGCGAGACGCGGTCTCGCCGGATCGAGGGAACGGCGCGCCTCGGGCGGCGAACGAAGCAACTCGCCCGGCGCCTCGCCCCGCGAGACATCGCGGTGATCGACCACGCCGACCTCGATCGCCTCTCGGCCGAGGAGCTCGTGCGCAGCGGCGTCGCGTGCGTGGTCAACGTTGCGCCGTCGTCCTCGGGGCGCTATCCGAACGAGGGGCCGTCAATCCTCGTGGACGCGGGCGTACACGTCGTCGACGCGCCCGGCACCCCGCTGTTCGAGGAGCTCGGGGACGGCGAGGCCGTCGTCGTCGCGGGGGGGCGGCTGTCGCGCGCCCGGCGCGTGCTCGCCGAGGGACGGGTGATCGACCGCCGGGCGGCCGCGCACGACCTCGAGCACGCCCGCGCCGCGATCCCGACCGCGCTCGAGGCGTTCGCCGCGAACACGATCGACCACTTGCGCGCGGAGGGCGGCACGCTCGCCGACGACCTCGAGCTCCCGGAGCTCCTCACCCCGTTCGCTCGCCGCCCGGCCCTCGTGGTCGCGCGCGGCTCGGGCCACGAACGGGACCTCCACGCGCTGCTCCCGTTCGTCCGCGAGCGGCGTCCCGCGCTCGTGGGCGTCGACGGAGGTGCCGATCTGCTCCTCGCCGCCGGGCTGGAGCCCGACGTCATCGTCGGCGACATGGACTCGGCCTCCGATGAGGCGCTGGGCAGCGGGGCGGAGCTGCTCCTGCACGCCTATCGTGACGGTCGCGCGCCCGGCCGTGCTCGCCTCGAGCGCCTGGGGCGGCGCTACACGACGCTGCCCGTCCCCGGGACGAGCGAGGACGCCGCCCTCCTCCTCGCCGCCGAGAAGGGCGCCCGGCCGGTCGTGAGCATCGGGTCGCCGTTCGATATGGTCGACTTCCTCGACCGCGCGCGCGACGGCATGG
Source organism: Thermoleophilaceae bacterium (assembly GCA_035296645.1). GTDB lineage: Bacteria > Actinomycetota > Thermoleophilia > Solirubrobacterales > Thermoleophilaceae > JACCUC01. Next base: position 1,164 of record DATHAN010000144.1, on the reverse strand, counting down.
CGTCGAGCTTCCTCACGCGCCTGCGGATCGGCGATGCGCTCGTGGAGGCGAGGGGGCTGGCCACGCTGCTCGAGCCCTGACCGCCGTGGCCGCGGCGACACGCGCGCGGCACCGACCGTCCGCGCCGTTCGCGTCTCCGTCCGCCGCTACCTTGCACGAGTGATCGCGGTCCCCTTCGTCGTCTCGCTCGGGCTCGCCGCCGTGCTCGCGCCGGCGCTGCTCACGGCCCTGCGGGCGGCCGCGTGGACGGCTCCCAACCATCGCGGCCGGCGCCTCCCGTATCCGACGGGGCTGCTCGTCGGGATCGTCGCCCCGCTCGCGCTGGCCGGGCTTGCGCTCCTCGAGCTTCTTCTAGCCGGTGCCGACGCGCTGCCGGCGGGGGCGATCGAGGCGGCGGCCTACGTCGGCGGGGTCGCCGCACTCGGCCTGATCGACGACCTCGCGCGCGGTGGCGAGCGCGGGCCGCGCGGCGTGCGCGCCCACCTCGTGAGCACGGCGCGAGGTCGACCGTCGAGCGGGGCGGTGAAGGCGGTCGGCACCGCGGCGCTCGCGCTCGGCGTCGTGGCGGCGCCGGGCTCCGACCTCGCCAGCGCCGGCACGGCCGCCAGCGTCCTGTCCGTCGCCGCGCTGACGCTCGGGCCACACGTCTTCAACCTGCTCGACCTGCGCCCCGGCCGCTCGCTCAAGGGCCTCGCCCTCCTCGGCGCGGGACTCACGCTCGGGACGCGTGATCTCGATCCGCTGCGGACCCTCGCCGCCGTGCTCGGGCCGCTGCTCGTCCTGCTCCCGCTCGACGTGCGCGAGCGCGGGATGCTCGGCGACACGGGGGCGTCCGCCGTCGGGGCGGTGGCCGGGCTGTGGCTCGTCCTCACGCTGCCCCCGCTCGGGCAGGCGGTGGCGGTGGGCGCGTTGGCCGCGATCGCGCTCTACGGAGAATGGCGATCGATCACCGCGCTCGTCGAGCGGAATCCGCTCCTGCGCCAACTAGACTCCCTAGGCCAATGTGGGTGACGCGGCACACCGGGGCTCTCCGGCGTTCTCACGATGCATAGCTCCGACACACGCTTCCTCTTCGTCACGGGCGGGGTCGTCTCGGCGCTCGGCAAGGGGATCGCCGCGGCGTCGATCGGCCGGCTGCTCGTCGCGCGCGGGCTGCGCGTGGCG
>DATHAN010000143.1:0-3853 GCA_035296645.1 Thermoleophilaceae bacterium | reverse complement strand
ATCGTCGGCGGATACGCGAGCGGCGGTGGCGGCGAGCACCGGGCGCGTCTGGGGCGCTCAGGCGCCCGGCAGCACGAAGAAGGCGACCGCCGCGAAGTGCGCCGCCGCCGCCACGATCACCAGCAGGTGGAAGATCTCGTGATAGCCGAACACGGTCGGCGCCGGGTCGGGGCGCTGGCGCGCGTAGATCACTGCGCCCGCGGTGTAGGCCGTGCCGCCGCCGATCAGGAGGGCGAGCGCACCGAGCCCGAGCCGCGAGCCGAGCTCCGGCATCGCGATCGCCGCCACCCACCCGAGCGCCACGTACGCCGTCGCCACGAGCCACTTCGGCGCGTCGATCCACACGAGCTTGAGCAGCACGCCGGCGAGCGCGCCGCCCCACACGATCGCCAGGACCACGACCGCCAGCGTCCCCTCGAGCACGAGCATCCCGAACGGCGTGTAGGTCGCCGCGATTAGGATGAAGATCATCGAGTGGTCGAGGCGGCGCATCCAGCGGCGAACGGCCGGACGCCAGGTCACGCGGTGATACAGCGCGCTCACGCCGAACAGACCGCACACCGCGGCCGCGTAGATCAGGGTCGCGGTGCGCGCCTCGCCGGCGGGGGCGAGCACGACGAGCAGCGCTCCCAGCACCACCGAGACGAAGAACGCCCACTGATGGAGGACGCCGCGCAGGCGCGGACGCTCGAAGGCGAGCTCCGGGACCAGGCGCGGCGAATCGTTCATCGTTCGACCGACTCTACCGCTCGACGCCAAGGCCCACCCGACAAGGGCGCCCGAGTTGCGGCACGCCGGGCGTTCGCGCCCTCTCAGCAGATCGTCCGCGTGTCGCCCCGGTCGGTCGAGCACGAGTCGGCGCCGGGCCCGCCGTTGGCGACGTCGTTGTTGCCGACGCCGTCGCGGGCCTCGAGCCGGTCGTTGCCCTCCTGTCCGGTGAGGTCGTCGCGCCCCGCGCCGCCGACGAGGCGATCGTTTCCGTCGCCGCCGACCAGCTGGTCGTCGCCGCCCTCACCCTCGAGTCGGTCGGCGCCGGGGCCGCCGCGGAGGACGTCGTTGCCCGGGCCGCCGAACACCGTGTCGTTCCCGCCGAGTCCGTAGACGATGTCGTTGCCCGCCCCCGCAGATGATGTCGGGACCGGGTGTTGCGCGGATGATGTCGTTTCCGGCGGTGCCGTTATCGTGCAGGTACCGGTGGCGCCCGCGCGCGCGGCGTTCGGGCTGGGATCCGGCGTGGCCGAGCGCCACCGCGCGGTTCTCGATCGGCCCGGGGCGATCGACGCGCACGACGATTCGGCGCGTCGCCGACGCACCCGCCGTCAGGTCGCCGATCGCGCACGTGACCGTTCGACACGACGCCGTGCACCCACTCGACGCGCGCAGGAAGGTCACCCCGGACGGGAGCGTGTTGATGATCTCGACGTCCTCGGCCCGGTCGGGTCCGCGGTTGGTGACCGTGAGGGTGAAGGTGAGCTCGTCGCCCACCCGCGGCCGCGACGGGCTCGCGCTCTTCTCGAGCCGGAGGTCCGCGCCGAGCTCGAAGGCGCCGATGTCGCAGCGCGGGCCCTGGGGGCGGGCGAGCCGCGCTGGTCGGTCCCCGGCCGCGGGCAGCCGCCCGCGGGGACCGCGTTCATAGCTGGGCTGCCGATTCGGAGCGCGTGCGTGTCGGTCGGCCCCCCGTTGTCGGCGAGCGGGCCGAGCCGCGGGTCGGCGCGCAGCTCGAGGCCGCAGCTGGCGCCCGGGAACTCGAGGTTCCTGCCCTCGGAGGTGATCGGCCCGGCGCAGTTGTCGCCGTCCTGCGGGTTCGCGACGAGCGTGTCCTCGACCGTGAGTGGGCCGATTGCCTGGGCGCCGATCTCCTGGGGCGGCGGGACGAGATCGGCGTTGGCGAGGTTGGCGCCCGTCGGGCCGCGGTTGTGGGCGACCGTCGCGTGGAGCGTGTCGAGGCTGCCGCCGAAGGTTGCCGAGGCCCCCGCCGCTCACGTCGGCGGAGTTGCCGCTGACCGTGCTGTTCTCGACGTCCGCGGTGCCGTTGTTGAAGACCCCCCCGCCGAAGATGTCGGCGCTGTTACCGCGTACCGTGGTGCGCTCGATCGTCAGGTTGAGGTCGTTGCGAACGCCGCCGCCATCTCCGCTCGCCTGGTTCTCGCGGACCGTGACGTCGCGCAGATGGAGGGTGCCCACGTTGCGAACGCCCGCGCCGGTGGTGTCCCTGCCGTCGGAGACCGTCAGGTCGGAGATCTCTACTTCGGCGTCCGAGGGCAGCACCTCGGGCGGATCGGTCGTGGTCACGATCGCCGGAACGTCGATGACGCGGCTCCCGAGGGCGGGCCCGGCGAGCACGCGCGTCGATCGGGCGCCCGCTCCGCGCACGACCGTGTCCTCCAGGATGTCGAGGTCGCCGACGGTCGGATTCGACGGAAGCAAGTCGAACTCGAACCCCGCTCACGTTAGCGTGTACGTCCCGCTCGGCACGACGGTGTCCTCGGCCGCGTCGGCGTTCGCCGCGATGACGGCCTCCCGGAGCGAGCAGTCGCTCACGTCGCACGTGCCGTCGGCGTGTCGGCCTCCTTCGTGACCGTGTAGGTCGCCGCGACCGAGGCGGCAGGCGCGACGAGCGTGAGGATGGCGGTGAGGACCGCGATCGCCAGACGGCGGCGATTCGTGCCGTTCGCAACGCAGGCGTTCACCCGGTCCCTTCGTCCGTGTTGAGGGCCGGCGTTTCGGTTCCGGGCCGGTCCGAGCGCCGGAAGTGTCTCCGATGGGGAGGAGAAGCGCAATCAGCGCAAGCCGAGCGCCGTCCCGACCTCGCGGGCCAAGGCGAAGAGCGGCGCGGGGACGACCCCGAGGACGACGACGACGAGCGCGGAGACCAGGGCGACACCCGCGACCGCCGGTTGGGCGCGCGCATCGGCCTCCGGCGACCACCCACCGACCGGCCGCACGTGGCGCGCGGGCGGGCCCGGCAGCCGCAGCTCGATCGGTCCGAACCACATGACGGCGATCACGCGCAGGTAGTAGACGAGCGAGATGATCGAGCCGACGACGATCGCCACGCCGAGGACGCCGTAATCGCCCTCGAACGTGGCGTCGATCAGGTAGAACTTCCCCCATAGTCCGGCGGTCCCGGGAAGCCCGGCGAGGGCGAGCATCGCCACGGTCATCGAGACCGCGAGCCACGGGCTCGCGCGCCCGAGGCCCTCGAGCGAGCGCAGGTCGTCGCCGTGCTCGGAGAAGCGCTCGCGCGCGACGACCACCGCGAACGCGGCGACGTTCATCACCAGGTAGATCGCCAGATAGAAGGCGACGGCCTGGAGCCCGAGGCGGGTGCCCACGACGACGCCGGCGAGCAGATACCCCGCCTGGGCCACGCCCGACCAGGCGAGCATGCGCTTGAGCGAGCTCTGGGCGATCGCGCCGACGTTGCCGATCACGATCGTGGCGATCGCGAGCGCGGCGAGGCCGGGCGCCCACGTGGCCTCGAGGTCGGGCACGGCGACGAGCAGGAAGCGCAGGATGACCCCGAAGGCGGCGGCCTTCGTCGCCACCGCCATGAACGCGGTCACCTGTGTCGGGGCGCCCTGATAGACGTCGGGCGTCCACTGGTGGAAGGGTGCGACCGAGGCCTTGAACGTCAGGCCGGTCACGGTCAGCGCGACGCCGGTAAGGAGCAGCGGGTCGCCGAGCGGGACGGCCCTGCCGATCGCCCGCGCTACCGCCGAGAAGTCGGTCGCGCCCGCCGCGCCGTAGACGAAGGCGAGGCCGTACAGCAGGGTGGCCGAGCCGAGCGAGCCGATCACCAGGTACTTGAGCCCCGACTCGAGCGACCGGCGCCGGCGGACCTCGCTCGCGC
>DATHAN010000142.1:0-3417 GCA_035296645.1 Thermoleophilaceae bacterium | reverse complement strand
TCCGGGGGTCCGGAGCGGGGAACCCAAGGCGGCCGCGAGCCGCAGGGGCGAATCGTCGCCAGTGTGCGTCGTAGCGTGATCTTTCCCACGCGAGCCCGTCAGCTAACCCCGTAGGCCTGAGTGAAAGAAAGGGTTCGCCTTATGACAGCTCTTCATCGCGATCTGAGCGCACCTGAGGTCTGGCAGCGTTCCCTCGAGCGCTCGCGCCGCCGCCGGGTGACCGCCCCCAAGCTTCGACGTCAGGCCGCCCGGCGCAAGCACGCCTCCTCGGCCATGGCCGCCGCCATGCTCGCCGGGCCCGCGGCCCAGCTCGCGGCCGCCCAGCCCTCTTCCGACGGCTCGTCGCAGCCGAACATCGCCTCCGAGTCCCCCGCCAACCGCGCGATCGGCGGCGGCGAGGATCGGGCCGCTCAGATGGGGCTCGCGCTCGGGAGCGCCGGCCAGGCGGTGGTCGCGGTCCAGCGCAAGCTCGACGTGAAGGCGACCGGCTACTTCGACGCGGACACCGACCGCAGGGTACGCGTCTTCCAGGGCAACAACGGCCTGAAGGTCGACGGCATCGTCGGCCCGCGGACATGGAGGGCGCTGTTCGCCTCGGGGAGCACGGTGCCGACCGCGGGCATCGGCGGACCCGACCTCAAGCTCGAGCCCGCCGTGGCGACGGGCGACGACGCCCGGGTCGGCAACAGGACCCAGTTCGCCGTCCGCATGGCCTCTGACGACGAGCTCGATTCCGGCGAGCGCGGCGAGCTGAAAGCGCACCGGGCGGCGACCCGCAGTCGCGACGGCGGCGCGCTCGTGGCGATCGAGTTCCGCGCTCCCGAGGGCAAGGACACCGGAGAGTCGAGCGCGAGCGACAACGGCCGCTCGGCGAGCCCCGCCCGGTCTGGGTCGAACGCCGGCGACCGGAGCCAGTCCGACGACGGCGGCTCCCGGGGCTCGTCGCGTGGCGAGAGCGGTAACGGGAGCCAGAGCGGCGGCGAGAGCCGTGGCAACGACGGGGCAGGCAACGACAACGGCAACTCCGCTGGCAACGACAACGGCAACTCCGCTGGCAACGGCGACTCCGAGCCGAAGCCGGGCAACGAGGGACGGCCTCGCAACGACGCCGGCGGCAGCTCGGGCTCGGGCTCGTGCTCGCGTGAGATCGAGGATCCGCTCGACGGCAGGGGCACCCATACGTCGGGCTATGGCCCGCGCTGGGGCCGGATGCACACCGGCGTCGACCTGGCGGCTCCGAGCGGCACGCCGATCCGCGCGGCAGCGTGCGGCGTGATCAGCTTCCTTCAGGGCAGCTCGCAGAGCGGTGGCTACGGCAACTTCATCTGCATCAAGCACTCGAGCAGCTTCACCACGTGCTACGCCCACCTGTCGCGCTTCTCCAACAAGGGGGTCGGCGACTACGTGAGGGCCGGCCGGATCATCGGGTACGTCGGCAGCACCGGCAACTCGACCGGGCCGCACCTGCACTTCGAGACGCGGACGAGCGCCCCGTACAGCGGTAGGCCCTTTGACCCGACTCCCTACCTGCGCGGCAGGGACTTCGGGGGCAGCATGGTGAGGTCCTCGTCCGTGGGCGGTCCGGACCTCGCGCCGCGGGAGAAGGCACCTACGGCGTCGAGGTCCTCGTCCGTGGGCGGTCCGGACCTCGCGCCGCGGGAGAAGGCACCTACGGCGTCGGCGCAGGCGGCGAGCAGCGAGCCGGAGCCCTCGGCGGTCGACATCGCGACCGACGAGAGCGACGCGCAGGCGCCCGCGGACACGGAGAGCAAGCCGGCGGCCACGGCGCCCGAGTCGACCGAGGCCGAGCAGCCGGCCACGGAGCCGGCGGCCGGCGACTCGAACGCGAGCCAGGATCCCGCTAGCGCGGACGAGGGCTCGGAGCCGACGCGTGGCGAAGAGGGCACCGCGGAGGAGCCGACCGACGCCGGGACGACCGGCGACGGTGAGGACGCCTCCGGGGAGCAGCTCGAGTCCGTGCCCGAGCCGGGAGCGACCGGTGGCGAGCCGAGCGGAGAGACGTCCTCGTCGGAGGGCGAGGTCTCGAGCGACCCGGTCCCCGAGGACACGGGGACGGAGAGCGGTGACTCCGCGGGCGGCGGCGACGCCGGCTCGGAGGCCGGCGGCGACGGCGACGTCGGCGCGCCGAACCCGGGCTCGGGCGAGGCTCCGAGCGATCCCTCGTCGAGCGACGGCTCGGCGAGCGACTCGTCCGGCGTGGTCTCGAGCGACGGCGCGGACACCTCCGCGTCCGGCGACGCGAGCACCGGCGCCGATGGTGCGGGCTCGGCCGACGCGGGCTCGTCCGCGGGCGACTCCGATTCGACCGGCGCGACCACGGGCGGCTCGGCTTCGACGACGGTCACGCCCGACACGTCGACCGGCTCGAACGGGGCGGCGACGTCCGGCCAGGCCGGGTCGACGGGCGGCGCGCCGAGCACCGGCTCGGCCGGCGGCGAGAGCGCGGCGACCGGCTCCGGCAAGAGCGGCGCGGGCTCGACCGGCACCAGCACCGACGCGGCGGGCGGCGCCTCCTCGGGCGGCGCGGCCGGCGCGGCCGGCGCGGCGGCGCAGGAGTCGACCGGGAGCGAGTCGCAGGAGGACGAGGAGACTCGGACCGGCGCGCCGGCCTGAGCGCCAGCAGGCCGCTCAACCACTGACACGGCGCCCCGTCGCCGCCTGCGGGCGGCGGCGGGGCTTCGTCTTTCTCGGGCGCGGGCGTCCCGGTCGGCGCTGTCGCCCGTCGCGCGGCGCCCGCCCGGCGCCTCCGCTACTTCTTCGCCGACTCGAAGTAGGGGTTCGTGCCCGACGCGTGGTCGGTCACGTCGATCACCCGGTCGACTTCGGGCACGTTGTCCTTGATCGCCACCTCGATGCCCTGGCCGAGCGTCACGGTCGCCATGCCGCAGCCCTGGCACCCGCCGCTCAGACGGAGGTAGGCCGCCCCCTCCTCGAGGGCGACGAGGTCGGCGCGGCCGCCGTGCGCGGCGATCGCCGGGTTGACCTGGTGCTCGAGCACCTGGACCACGCGCTGCGCGACGTCGCCGGTCAGGTCGGCCGGCGCCCCGCCGGCGACGGCGGGGCTCGGACTCGACAGGCCGCTCAGCTTGAGGCCGCCCGCGAACAGGTCGCCGGACCATTCGACGGTGGCGCCGCGCAGCTTCTCGACATCGGCGGCGGGAACGACGACGCGCAGGTCCCCGTGCTTCTCGACGTGATCGTCGGGCCCCGCCTCGTCGACGGGTCGCAGCGACAGGTTGTACGCCCACTCGCCGGCGGAGATCCCGGTGATCTCGATCCACATGGCCTGGCGGTCGGGGGTCGGCGCCTGCTCGCGGAACCCGAGCACCTTGGCGTGCGCCTCGTCGGTGACGGCGAGGATGGGTGTCGAGCCGTCGGTGGTCATGGGGAGCGGGC
>DATHAN010000141.1:0-2680 GCA_035296645.1 Thermoleophilaceae bacterium | reverse complement strand
GAGCGGGAGCCCGGTGATCTCCCATCTCACCGCCAGGCGCTCGAACAGGAACTCGAGTCGCCGCTGCCACAGGTCCTCGGCCGACGCTCCGGGACGGCCCTCGAGCCGGCGGAAGCGCTCGATCGTCCCAGCCGAGAGGTCGTCGCGGAGGGTGAGGACGTTGCCCTCCTCGTCGCGGTAGTCGGTCGTTGACGCGGGCGGCTCGGAGCCGGTCTCCCGCTGGCGGTGGCGCGCGCGGCGGCCCATCCGGCGACTGTACCCGGCGCTGGACCGCCCGGCGCGCCCGCGGCCCGCCCGGGCGCACGCCGGGGGCGGCCCCGGGGCGCCTGACAGCATCCCCGCGATGAGCACGCCCTCGGCCGCTCCCCGCCGCCGCGAGCTCGCCCGCGCCGACCGCGTGCTGCCCGGCGTGTGGCGTCTGCGCCTTCCGCTCCCGTGGCCCGGCGTCCCGCACGTCAACGCCTTCGCCGTGGCGGCGGGCAACGGGGTCGTCCTGTTCGACGCGGGGCTCGACGAGCCGGGCGCGCTCGCCCAGCTCGAGCGCGCACTTCATGCCGCCGGCCTGCGCCTCGAGCACGTGCGCCTGCTCGTGTGCACCCACGCGCACGCCGACCATCACGGCCTCGCCGGGCCGATCGTCGACGCCGCGGGCTGCGAGCTGTGGATGCACCCCGCTCACGGCCACGCGACGCGAGCGGCGCGGAACCCCGAGCGCACGCTCGAGCGGCGGATCGAGGTCGCGCGCCAGAGCGGCGTCCCCGAGGCGGCGCTCCGCGGCTACCGCGAGGCGCGCGCGGGCCGGGGCGTCGGGATCGCGCGCGTCGCCGAGCCGGACCGCGACCTCGTCGCGGGCGTTGCGATCGAGACCGACCTCGGTGCGTTCGAGGTCCACGAGACCCCGGGCCACGCACCTTCGCACGTCGTCCTGCACGAGCCCTCGACCGGCCTGCTGGTCTCCGGTGACCACCTGCTCGGCCGGATCTCTCTCTACTTCGACTACGGGCACACGCCCGACCCGGTGGGTGAGTTCCTCGCCTCGCTCGACACCGTCGAATCGCTGGGCGCGCGGCTGTGCCTCGCGGGGCACGGGCGCCCGTTCCGCGACGTCCAGGCGCACATCGAGGGCAACCGCCGCGAGGTCGAGGCTCAGCTCGGGCGGGTGCGCGCGGGACTGCGCGGCGGCCCGCGGACGCCGTTCGAGCTCGTCTCCCCGCTGCTCGAGCTCGAGCCGGGCCACGAGCTCAACGCGATGACCGGCTCGTTCGGGCTCACCATGGTGCTCTGCTACCTGCGCCGGCTCAAGGCGCTCGGCGAGGCGGGGCCGCTCGAGAGCGGAGACGATGTCGAGCGCTGGCGCCTCGCCGAGGACGGCGAGACTCAACCTCGGGAGCCGATCGCGTAACTTCGAGACGGATGGCGGCGGGAAGCGCGAACCGGTACCCGATGCCGCGCTCGGTCCCCGCGCGGGGATCGGTAGCCGGCTCCCGGAGCGAGCCGGCGCTCTCCCAGGAAGCCGCCTAGACCGGCTCGAGCGCCCGGTCCCACGGGCGCGAGGCGCGGAGCGCGGCGAGGATCGCCCGGGTCGCCGGCGACTTGTTGAGCGTGTAGAAGTGGATCCGGGCGCACCGCGGGCGAGCAGGTCGGCGCACTGGAGCGTGGCGAACGAGACGCCGAGGTCCTTGACCGCCTCAGGGTCGTCCTGGCGCGCGGAGAGCTCGCGCTCGAAGTCCTCGGGGATCGTTGCGCCGCACATGCTCGTTATGCGCTTGAGCTGCTTGTAGTTGGTGACGGGGATGATCGGCACGTCGATGCCCCGGTCGCGCGCCGCCTCGACGAAGCTGAAGTACAGGTCGTTGTCGAAGAAGAGCTGGGTGATCAGGAAGCTGGCGCCCGCCTCCACCTTCTCGCGGGCGAAGCGCAGGTCGTGGTCGAGGTCGGCCGCCTCGGGGTGGACCTCGGGGAACGACGCGGCGCCGATCGCGAACTGGTACTCGCTCGCGATCAGCTCGATCAGCTCGGTCGAGTACTTGAGCCCGCCCGGGGTCTGGCGCCACTCCGTCTCGCCCTGCGGCGGGTCGCCGCGCAGCGCGAGCACGTTCTCGATGCCGATCTCGCGCATCTCGTCGAGCGTCGCGCGCAGCTCCTCGACCGTCGCCCCGACGCACGTGAAGTGGGCCATCGGCTCGATATCGGTCTCCTGCTTGATCCTGCGGACGACGTTCAAGGTGCGGTCGCGCGTCGAGCCGAGCGCGCCGTAGGTCACCGAGACGAACGCCGGGTCGTCGTGCTCGAGCTCGGAGATGGTCTGGAACAGCCGCTCGGTGCCCTCGTCGTCCTTGGGCGGGAAGAACTCGAACGAGAAGCAGGGGCGTCGCTCCTCGAGGATCTGGTCGATGCGCATGGCGCGACAGGTTAAGGACCGTCGGGCGCCGCGGAGGGAGGCTGGTCACCACCGCCCACCGTCCGGGCCTCGGGCGGCCCCTCGAGCGGCGTTATGTCGAGGGCGACCGCGACGTGCTCGCGCCCACCCTTGTGGTAGGCGACGTCGACCGAGTCGTGGCGCCGGTACGTGCCGGCGATCGAGAAGAACATGAGCGTCCAGCGCCAGAAGCCGAGGCGCCCCTCCTTGACGAGCTCGCGCTCGAACAGCAGCGCGTGACCCTTGACGCGGTAGTCGCGG
>DATHAN010000140.1:0-2116 GCA_035296645.1 Thermoleophilaceae bacterium | reverse complement strand
GTTGATGTCGAGCACGCACGCGGCCTCGCACGGCGCCGGGCAGATGCGACCGGTGAACTCGGGGAAGTTGTTGGTCGCGTGCAGCGCGTCGATCGCCTCGCGCCAGCGGTCGCGGTAGACGAGGTCGTTCCAGTCGGGGATGAGGTTCCCGAGCGGGCAGCCCGAGTGGCAGAACGGGACGCCGCACTCCATGCAGCGCGCTCCCTGCTCGCGCAGCTCCGGGACGGTGAGGCCGAGCTGGAACTCGCTGAAGTCGTGGACCCGCTCGCCGATCGGGCGCTTGCGCCCGTCGACGCGGTTGATCTTGAGGAACCCGCCGAGCTCACCCATGCGAGGGCTCCGCGCGGTCCTTGCCGGCGCCCGCGGCGGCGGCCCGGCGCGCGCCGTCGGCGCCCGCCTCGTCCGCCCGCTCGGCCTCGCGCTCGGCGGCCTCGGCGATGTCCTCCTGCTGGCCGGCGTGGACGGGCTCGCGGTCGCGCGCGCCCGGGCCGGCCGGGGCGGCCGCGCCGTCGCCCTCGCTCATCGCGCCGTCCGGCGACTCGACCCCGCGGAGCGCCGCGTCGCGCTCCTCGGCGTCGAGCACCGCCGCCCGCTCCGCCGCCTCGGCGAGCGCGCGCTTGTAGTCGCGCGGCATCACCTTGCGCCACGCGCCGCGCAGCGTCTCCCACTCACGCAGAACGCGCTCGGCGACGGGGCTCCGGGTGCGCTCGCGGTGCTCCTCGACGAGCGCACGGACCTCGGCCAGGTCGTCGGCGGTCGGATCCTCGAGGTCGACGAGGCCGCGGTTGAGGTGCGCGGGGAACTGGCCCTCGGGGTCGAGCACGTAGGCGACCCCGCCGCTCATGCCGGCGGCGAAGTTGCGCCCGGTCGGGCCGAGCACGACCACGCGGCCGCCGGTCATGTACTCGCAGCCGTGGTCACCCGTGCCCTCGACGACCGCGCGGGCGCCCGAGTTACGCACCGCAAAGCGCTCGCCGGCGAGCCCGCGGAAGAACGCGCGCCCGCCCGTCGCCCCGTACAGCACGGTGTTGCCGATGACCACGTTCTCCTCGGCGACGAAGCGCGAGCCCTCCGGCGGACGCACCGTGAGCACGCCGCCCGACAGGCCCTTGCCGGTGTAGTCGTTCGCGTCGCCGTCGAGGGTCAGCGTCACCCCCGGCGCGAGCCACCCGCCGAAGCTCTGGCCGCCCGAGCCGTGCGCGGAGATCTCGATCGTCCCCTCGGGCAGTCCCTCGGCCCCGTGTCGGCGCGCGACCTCTCCGGAGAGGAGGCCGCCCACGGTTCGGTCCCGGTTGGCCACGCGCAGCGTCGTGCGCACCCGCTCGCCCCGCTCGAGCGCCGGCCCGGCCACCGCGAGCAGCGCGTGGTCGGCGTGGTCGTCGAGCACCGGGTCCTGCGGGCGCACGCGCCGGCGCGCGACCTCGGGTCCGACGGCCGGCTCGGCGAGCAGCCCCGAGAGGTCGACGCCGCGCGCCTTCCAGTGGTCGATCGCCTCGTCGGGGTGGAGCAGGTCGATGCGGCCGACCAGGTCCTCGAACCGCCGGACCCCGAGGCGCGCCATCAGCCCGCGCGCCTCCTCGGCGACGTAGAAGAAGTAGTTGACAACGTTCTCGGGCGTGCCCTCGAAGCGACGGCGCAGCTCAGGGTCCTGGGTCGCGATGCCGACCGGGCACGTGTTGAGGTGGCAGGCGCGCATCATGATGCAGCCCATCGAGATCAGCGGGGCGGTCGAGAACCCGAACTCCTCCGCGCCGAGCAGCGCGCCGATCACCACGTCGCGACCGGTCTTGAGCTGGCCGTCGGTCTGCACCGTGATCCGGTCGCGCAGGCGGTTCTGGACGAGCGTCTGCTGGGTCTCGGCGAGGCCGATCTCCCACGGGACGCCGGCCGACTGGATCGAGGACACCGGCGAGGCGCCCGTGCCGCCGTCGTGGCCGGCGATGAGGACGTGGTCGGAGTTGGCCTTGGCCACCCCGGCGGCGACCGTCCCGACCCCCACCTCGGCGACGAGCTTGACGCTGATCCGGGCGCCCGGGTTGGCGCAGCGCAGGTCGAAGATGAGCTGCTTGAGGTCCTCGATCGAGTAGATGTCGTGGTGCGGCGGCGGCGAGATCAG
>DATHAN010000139.1:0-6259 GCA_035296645.1 Thermoleophilaceae bacterium | reverse complement strand
ACGATGCCGCACACTGGTGCCTAGCCTGGCCTTTCGCTTCGGGTCCTGCGCCTCGTCCCCGCGCGCCGGGGCCCTTCGACGTGAAGGCCGCTTTCGACGCGACCCAGCCGGCCCCTTCCGGGCCGCAAGGTGCGGCATCCTAACAGCGGCCGCGGCGGCCGTGCGGACGGATTTCGCACGTTCCGCAGGCGGCTGGGCGTCGGCGCCCGCCCGCTCACCGCCACCGGGGCGGAGCCTCCGGCGAGCCTAGGCGAGCTCCGCCTCGACGACCGCCACGAGGCGTGCTAGCGCGGCATCGCACTCCTCCCGCGACGGCGCCTCGACCATGACGCGGACGACGGGCTCGGTCCCCGACGGTCGGACGAGCACGCGCCCGCGCCCGGCGAGCGCCTCGCCCTCGCGCTCGACGGACTCCCACACGGAAGTGGCGCCCTCGACCGCCTCGCGGTCGCGCACGCGCACGCTGGCGAGCACCTGCGGGAGCTTCTCCATCGCGTCGCGCTCGGCGAGGTCGCGGCCGGCGAGCGCCTCGAGGGCCAGAAGGGCCGCCGCGATACCGTCGCCCGAGGCGACGAAGCCGGTGTCGATGATGTGCCCCGACTGCTCGCCGCCAATCGCCCACCCACGCTCGAGCAGCTCGTGCAGGACGTGGCGGTCGCCGACCGGCGTCACCGCGACCTCGATGCCGGCCGCCTCCATGGCGCGGTGGAAGCCGTAGTTGGTCATGACCGTCACCGCCACCCCGTTCCCGGCGAGCCGGTCCCGCGCGCGCAGGTGGAGGGCGGCGAGCGCGACCAGCTCGTCGCCGTCGACCACATCGCCGCGGCCGTCGGCGGCGAGCACGCGGTCGGCGTCGCCGTCGAAGGCGAATCCCGCGTCGAACCCGCCGGCGGCGGTGCGCTCGGCGAGCGCCTCGACGTGCGTCGAGCCGCAGCCGTCGTTGATGTTCCGCCCGTCGGGGGAGGCGGCGAGCAGCTCGACGTCGGCGCCGAGGCGGCGGAAGATCTCGGGGGCGACGTGATGGGCGGCGCCATTGGCGCAGTCGAGGAGAATGCGCCGCCGCGAGAGCTCGAGGCCCTCGAAGCGGGTCTCGAGCGCGCGCACGTAGTCGGCGGCGGCGCCGTGCAGGGGCTCCACGCGCCCCGGTGCCGCCGCGCCGGCGCCCTCGCCCGCGGCGAGCGCGCCCTCGACGCGGGCCTCGTCCTCGTCGGACAGCTTGTGCCCGTCCGGACCGAAGAACTTGATCCCGTTGTCGCCGAACGGGTTGTGCGAGGCCGACACCACCGCGCCGAGGTCTAGCCCGAGGCGCGATACGAGCAGAGCGCACCCCGGCGTGGGTAGAACGCCGCCGAGCAGTGCTTGCCCACCCGCGGCGGCCACCCCCGCGGCGAGGGCCGCCTCGAGCATCGGTCCCGACTCGCGCGTGTCGCGGACGATGAGGACGCTCGGGGCCCGAGCGCGCGACACCGCGACCGCGGCCCGCCCAAGCGCGAGCGCGAGCTCCGGCGTGACGAGCCCGCCCACGGGTCCGCGCACGCCGTCGGTCCCGAACAGCCGGCCTTCGGGTGCCGCGGGGGCGTTCCGGACAGCGGCCGGCGACCCAGCGCGCACGGTGGCCATCGCGGCCGGCTAGCGCTTCGAGAACTGCGGCCGCTTGCGTGCCTTCTTGAGGCCGGCCTTGCGGCGCTCCTTGGCACGGGCGTCGCGGGTGAGGAAGCCGCGGCGCTTGAGCTCGCCGCGCAGGGCGGGATCCGCGTCGACGAGCGCCCGGGCGATCCCGTGGCGGAGAGCTCCGGCCTGCGAGGAGACGCCCCCGCCGTGAAGGCGCGCGACTACGTCCATGCGCTCCTCGTAGCGCACGGTCTGGAGCGGCTGGCGGGCAGCGAGCTGGAGCGTCGCGCGCGGGAAGAACTGGTCGAGCGGACGCCCGTTGACGGTGTACGAGCCGCTGCCGGGCTTGAGGACCACACGCGCCACCGACGTCTTGCGCTTGCCGGTCGCGCGATAGCGCGCGTCGGCGACGAGGTCGAGCGCCGAGCGCGGGGCCGGCTCGGGCGCCTCGCGGTCGGTCGGCTCGCTCTCGGCGGTCGGCTCGCCGGCCTCGGCCGCCTCCCGCTCCAGCTCCGCCTCCGGCTCGAGGGCGGCGTAGCGGGAGTAGTCCGGCT
This sequence comes from Thermoleophilaceae bacterium, assembly GCA_035296645.1. Classification (GTDB taxonomy): domain Bacteria; phylum Actinomycetota; class Thermoleophilia; order Solirubrobacterales; family Thermoleophilaceae; genus JACCUC01. The sequence continues at coordinate 4,094 of DATHAN010000139.1, read as the reverse complement.
CCTCGGTCTCCGGCTGCTCCTCGAGCACGAGGTCCGGCTCGAGATGGGCGCCCGGAATCGCCTCGGCGCCGGCGGACTCGTCCTCGGGCTGGCCGCGCCGCTGCTCGCCGCGGGCGCGCTCGGGGCGAGGCGGCGCGGGCTCGGACGGGGGCGTGGCATCAGGTCCCGCGCCGGCCTCGGCGCCCGCGCCGGTCTCGGGCGCTGCTTCCGCATCGGCGCCGGCCTCGGCGTCGGCATCGGCGCCCTCGGAGCCTGTCGCCTCCGCGTCAGGTGGCACGGCGTCGGCCTCGGGCGCCGACTCGGCCCCGGGGACGGCCTCCCCCTCGGCCCCGCCCGAGGCGGTCTCCTCGCCGCGGTCCGGATCGGCGTCCGGAGCGCCGTTACCCGGCTCGGCCGCCCTCTCCTCCTCGCGCGAGTCGCCGGGGCGCTCCGACTCCGTCATCGCGTCTCGACCTCCATCGTCTGCGGCTGCTGCGCCCGATGGGGATGGTCAGGGCCCGCGTAGACCTTGAGCTTGCGGAGCTGCTGGCGTGCCAGCCGGTTGCGGGGAAGCATGCCCTTGACCGCCAGGCGGATGATCTCCTCGGGGCGGCGAGCCTGCATCTCCGCAAAGGTGCGCTCGCGCAGGCCGCCGGGGTAGCCCGAGTGGCGGTAGTAGCGCTTCTCGCTCCGCTTCTTGCCGGTGACCTCGACCTTCTCGGCGTTGACCACGATCACGAAGTCCCCGGTGTCGCAGTGCGGCGTGTACTCCGGCTTGCGCTTCCCGCGCAGGGCGTCCGCGATCTGCGTCGCGAGCCGGCCGAGCGTCTGGCCGGTCGCGTCGACCACGAGCCAGTTGCGCTCGCGCTCGGCGGGAGTGGCGACGTAGGTCTTCATTGCGAGAGAGGGTCGCTCGCGATCGCGCGAGAACGGCGCGGGCGCCGCGAGCGGCGTCGTATGTTGGCACAGGGCCTCGCGAGCGTCCATCGGCCAGCCGTGAGCGGGGGCCGCCGTCCGGACCCGGCGGTGCGCCACCGGGGGCGGCGCTACTCCCACTCGATCGTGCCCGGCGGCTTCGAGGTGATATCGAGCACCACGCGGTTGACCGCCGGGAGCTCGTTCACCATCCGAGCGGCGATCCGCTCGAGCAGGTCGTGCGGCAGCCGCGCCCAGTCGGCGGTCATCGCGTCGTCGCTCGTGACCGCGCGGATAGCGGTCACGTGATCGTATGTGCGCCCGTCGCCCTGGACACCGACCGTGTTGAGCGCCGCGGGCAGGACGCAGAACGACTGCCACAGCTCGCGATAGAGCCCGGCCGCGCGGATCTCCTCCTGAAGGATGAAGTCGGCGTCCCGCAGAAGCGCGAGCCGCTCGCGCGTGACCTCGGCGCCCACGACGCGGATGGCGAGCCCGGGGCCGGGAAAGGGCTGGCGCCAGACCATCCGCTCGGGTAGGCCGAGCTCGGCGCCGACCGCGCGCACCTCGTCCTTGAAGAGCGTGCGCAGGGGCTCGACGAGCTCGAGCTCGAAATCCTCCGGCAGCCCGCCGACGTTGTGGTGCGACTTGATCGTGGCGGCGCCGGTGCTCCCGCCCGACTCGATCACGTCGGAGTAGAGCGTGCCCTGGACGAGGTAGCGCGGGTGCCCCAGGCGCGTCGCCTCCTCCTCGAACACGCGGATGAACTCCTCGCCGATCACCTTGCGCTTGCGCTCGGGGTCGGTCACCCCGGCGAGGCGGGCGAGAAAGCGGTCCTCGGCGGGCACGACGACGAGCGGCACGTGGAAGTGGTCGCGGAACTGGGCGACCACCTGCTCGGCCTCGTTGCGGCGCAGCAGGCCGTGGTCGACGAACACGCACGTCAGCTGGTCGCCGATCGCGCGGTGGACGAGCAGCGCGGCGACCGACGAGTCGACCCCGCCCGAGAGGGCGCAGATCGCCCGGCCGTCGCCGACCTGCTCGCGGACGTGGCGGATCTGGTCCGCGGCCACGCGGGCGGCGGTCCACTCCCGCCGCGCACCGCAGACGTCGGTGAGGAAGGTCTCGAGGACGTCGGTGCCGTAGGGGGTATGGACGACCTCGGGATGGAACTGGATGCCGTACAGGCCGCGAGACGTGCTCTCGAACGCGGCCACCGGCGAGCTCGGCGACGAGGCGAGCGCCGTGAACCCCGGCGGTGGCTCGTACACGCTGTCGCGGTGGCTCATCCAGCACGTCTGCTCGTGCGGGAGACCGGCGAACAGGCGTCCCGGCTCGCGCACGGTGAGCTCCGAGCGACCGAACTCCCCCGCCTCGGCGAGCTCGACGCGGCCCCCAAGGTCGTGGGCCATCACCTGCATCCCGTAGCAGATGCCGAGCACCGGAATGTCGAGACCGAGCAGCTCGGGGCGCAGCCGCGGGGCCCCCTCGGCGTACACGGAGGCCGGCCCCCCGGAGAGGATCAGGCCGAGGGGCTCGCGCCGGAGGATCTCCTCGAGCGGCGCGTCGTGGGGCAGCAGCTCCGAGAAGACGCCGCGCTCGCGCACCCGCCGAGCGATGAGCTGCGAGTACTGGCCGCCGAAGTCGAGCACGAGCACCTCCTCGGTGGCGGCTCGACGCGGGGCCGGGGTCGCGCCTGCGTCCGATGCCCCGCTCGACGCGCCGTTCGCCGGGGCGGCGCCCTCGGCGCCTGCGCCCGGAGTCACCCCGACCTCCTCCGCGGAGGCTCCCGCGGACCCGGGCGCCGCGGTCTCGGTCACCCGTGCAGGAAGCTGCCGGCGGGCGCGCCGTTCGGGTCGGCCGCCACGGCCACCTCGGGCGGCCCACCCACGGGAACCTCTTCGCGGTCGGCCGCCGGCGACTCCGCGGAGCCCTCGCCGGGCTCGTCGTCCGAGGCGAGCGGCCCGTCGTGCGAGGGGCGGCTCGGCGGAGCGGCGATCGCGGCGCGCGTGGCGCCCATGCCGATCGACTGCTCGCGCTGGAGCACCTTGCCCTCGGTCTGAAGCGCGGGCGCCACCATGACCTCGGCCCGGTGGAAGGAGGGGATGTCCTCGTAGCCGCAGGTCGCCATCGAGGTGCGCAGGCTGCCGACGAGGTTGAACGTGCCGTCGTTCTCGTGCGCCGGGCCGAGCAGGATCTGCTCGAGCGTCCCGTTCTGGGTCGTCTTCACGCGCGCCCCGCGCGGAAGCGACGGATGGAAGGTCGCCATGCCCCAGTGGAAGCCCCGCCCGGGCGCCTCGTAGGCGCGCGCGAGCGGCGAGCCGATCATTGCCGCGTCGGCCCCGCAGGCGAACGCCTTGGCCACGTCGCCGCCGGTGCGCATGCCGCCGTCGGCGATCACCTTGACGTACTCGCCGGTCTCGAGCATGTGCTGGGAGCGCGCGGCCTGGACATCGGCGATCGCCGTGGCCTGCGGCACGCCGATGCCGAGCACGCCGCGCGTCGTGCACGCCGCCCCGGGCCCCACGCCGACGAGCACGGCCACCGCACCGGTCCGCATCAGGTGGAGCCCCGTCGAGTACGATGCGCACCCGCCGACCACCACCGGGCACGGCACCTCCTTGATGAACTCCTTGAGGTTGAGCGGCTCGGAGCTCGTCGAGACGTGCTCGGCGGAGATCACCGTCCCCTGGATCACGAGGATGTCGAGGCCCGCCTCGAGCGCCACCTCGTAGTGGTCGCGTACCCGCTGTGGGGTGAGCGAGGCGGCGCACACCACGCCCTGCTCCTTGATCTCGCGCACGCGCCGGGCCACGAGCTCGGGGCGGACGGGCGCCGAGTAGACGCGCTGCATCTCCCACGTGGCCCGCTCGGGCGGGAGCTCGGCGATGCGGGCGAGCTCGGCGTCGGCGTCCTCGTAGCGGGTCCAGATGCCCTCGAGGTTGAGCACCGCCAGCCCGCCGAGGCGGCCCATGTGGCCGGCCATCGCCGGCGAGACGACGCCGTCCATGGCCGCCGCAAGGACCGGCAGCTCGAAGCGATACGGCCCGAGCGTCCACGTGATGTCGATGTCGTCGGGATCGCGCGTGCGCCGGGAGGGCACGATCGCGATGTCGTCGAACCCGTAGGCGCGGCGAGCCTTCTTGCCTCGGCCGATCTCTACTTCCATGACGGCATCCTAGGGCTGGGGACGGACGGAG
>DATHAN010000138.1:0-3933 GCA_035296645.1 Thermoleophilaceae bacterium | reverse complement strand
GCCGGCGCACACTTCACCGCAGGCAGCATAATGAGAGGCATGGAGGGATCCGCGAGCGACTCGGTCACGAGCTCGGCGAGCTGGCTGCGCTGCTACCGCTGCTGGTCGCAGAACCTCGAGGTCCAGGTCCACTACGAGGGCATCCTCAAGGTCGACCCCGAGACCGGCGAGGCCGCCGACCCGGTCGAGGAGATGCAGGAGGCCGTCGTCCAGTGCCTCGACTGCCTCCACGACCAGCCGCACCTCGGGCTGACCCTGTACGAGGAGGACGGACGGCGCGTGAGCCGCGTCGAGGCGATCGAGGACCGCTGGGAGCGGATGGTCGTCGGCACGCCGTGGGTCGCCTCGTGCACCGTCACGGTCGACGCCGACCAGGTCGAGACGTGCTCCGGGCCCGAGGCCGCCGAGCACCTCACGTACGCCGCGTTCGGCGATGCGGGCGCCCGCGAGTTCTTCACCCACGTCCGCTTCCACAAGCACGACGGCGAGCAGATCGTCGTGCACATGCTGGTCGAGCTCTACGCCCGCTCGGCCGAGGAGGCGACCCAGGTGCTCGAGAGCGCCGCGCGCGGCGAGCTCGCCATCACCTCGCTCGCCGAGGAGTCGCGCCCGCCGGCCGCCACCGGCGGCGACCCGCCCCACTGAGCGCCCGTCCTCGGCGTCAGAGGAGCTCCCGCAGGCGCGGGGCGGTCTCCTCCCCCAGCCGGCGGATGACCTCGAGCGGCTCCTCGTCGGGAAGGCCGACGAGGACGGTCGAGAAACCGAGCCCATCGACGACGCGCGCGAGCTGGTCGGGCCAGCCCGCCGGGTCGCCCTCGAGCGACGTCACGTTGGCGGCGCGCTCGATCTCGGCCGGGTCGCGCCCCGCGACCTCCGCGCCCTCGTCGACGGCCCGCTGCATCGCGGGCACCTGTTCCCGTGATAGGTAGCTCCCTCCGAGGCTCGGGAGCCAGCCATCGCCGATCCGGCCGGTGAGCCGCAGCATCCGCGGGCCGTAGGCGCCGACCCAGATGCCGATCGGGTGCGCCGGCGTGGGGCCGGGCTTGGCCCCCTGGACCGAGTAGTGCTCCCCGGCGACCGTGACCGAGCGCTCGCCCGACCAGAAGCCGCGCAGGATGGCGATCGCCTCCTCGAGCGCGTCGACCGACTCCTTCGGCGTGCGCCGCGGCCCGCCCATCGCCGCCACTCCGTCCCAGAACGCGCCCGCCCCGACCCCGAGCTCGACACGCCCGCCGCTCAGCCGGTCGAGTGAAGCCGCCGACTTCGCGAGCACCGACGGGAGTCGCAGGGGCAGGTTCACGACGTCGGTCAGGAGTCGGACGCGCTCGGTGCGCGCCGCGACGAACGAGAGCAGCGTCCACGTGTCGAGGTAGCGCCGCTGATAGGGGTGGTCCTGCACGCCGACCACGTCGAGTCCGTGGCGGTCGGCGGCAAGGACGCGCGCGACCGTCGCGTCGGCGTCGGTCGCGTCGGGAACGACGAAGATGCCGAGCCTCATCTCGCCGCCGGCCGCCCGGGCGCGGAGCCTCCCGTCGACGAGCGCCTCGCTGCGGGCTCGCTTAGCCGCGGACCGCGGCGACGATCTCGTCGGACAGGGCCGGGAACCCGCGCAGGAACTCCTCGCGCTCCGACTTGAGCTTCTGCACGATGCGCGCGTACTCGTCCGAGCGCCCCTGCGACTCGTACAGGTCGCGCGGGTGAAGCACCGCCTCGTCGTCCTCGTCGATGCCCGGCACGTGCGCGGCAACCTGATAGCCGAAGTCGGGGTCGCGGGTCCACTCGATCGTCCCCTCGGCGATCCCCTTGACGATCGCCGAGGAGTGCGGGATCCGCACCTTGCGCGAGTGCTCGCTCCCAGCCGGCCCGCCGACCGTGCCGGTGTTCATCAGGTACACGTCGAGCTCGTGCTCGGCCATCAGCTCGAGGAAGCGGTTCCCCTGATGGTCGTGGTCGTCCGGGAAGAACGGGTTGGTGCCCGGGACGCGCAGGTTCTTGCCCGCCTCCTCGGCGCCCCCCGCGCTCGTGCCCTGGGTCTCCCCGAGCATGAAGTAGGCCGCGGCCTGGCGCGCGTCGAGCCTGGCGACCGCCGGAATGATGTTCTCGTTGCGGTTGAGGATGAGCAGGAAGTCCGCCGACTGGAGGTCGCCCGCCGGCGCGGACTCGATCGCCGAGAACGAGAAGGTGGCGCGGCCGTTCTGCGTGTAGCTCTCGTCGAAGAAGTCGAGCTCGCCCGCGTCGTCCTGCGAGACGTTCTCGAGGTACGCCTCGGGGCGAGTGACCGCGCCGTAGATCGTCGGCTCGTCCTCGCGCGAGAGCGCGAAGGTCTTGGCGAAGCAACCCGCCTCGGTCGCGTACACCTTCCCGCCCGGCATCATCGCCACGAAGTCGTCCTGGACGGGGAGCGAGCCGTTCTGCCGCGTGAAGGTGGTCGTGGTCTTGCCCGTCCCCGACAGGCCGACGATCAGCCCCACCTTGTCGCCGGAGTCGGTCGGGATCACCTTGCAGCCGGCGTGCAGCGGCAGGCCCCCGCGGTCGTAGACGAGCTTGTTCCACATGCGCAGCCCGCCCTTCTTCGACTCGCCGAAGTAGTCGGAGTTGCACACGCGCGTGACCCCGCGCTCGAGGTCGACGGTTATGACCCGGTCGTTGGGGTAGCCCTCGACCTCAAGATTAGGGGTGTAAATGACGGTTAGCTCGGGCTCGAAGCCATCCGGATCGTCGACCTCGAAGTAGAGCTGCCTCTGCATCCCGGCGATGTTGGCGTTCGGCTCCTCGATGTACAGGCGCGCGGGCGTGCGAAAGTCGGGGTCGTCGCCGATGTAGCCGTCGACGATGACCATGTCGCGCCCGGCGATGTACTCGTCCTGGAGCCGGGCGATGTGGTCGCCCTCCTCGCGCGAGACGGCCTGCTGCGAGCTTTCCTCGGGGTCGTCGGCGATGACGAACGTCGAGGCCTTGGAGCGAGCGAGCACGCGCGTCTGGACGTTGAGGTTCTCGTAGCGCGTACGGCGCGCGTTCGGCATGTGTGCGGCGAGCTCCTTGAGCTCCTCGGCGGAGGGGTTCGTCCGCACCGACTTGGCGTCCGGGAGCGGCGACATCTGCTTGGCCATTGGGTTGGTTGGCCTCCTGGTTCTGTGTTACGGCGCTGTGAAAGCTCGGGGAAGGCGGCGAAGGGTATCGTCGCGCCGGGTTTCCCCGCTCGCACGACTCGCGGGCGCCGCGAGGGCCTCGGCGGAGGGGCTGCGCCGGCTTAGTCATCCCGTCCTCGGCCGCGGCCCCGGCCGTGTGAGCGAAAGGCGCCGTCGCCGCGCGAGTGCGAGCGGTAGCGGTCTCGCCCACGCGAGCGCGAGCGGCCGCTGGGCCCACGGTGGCGGGAGCCGCGGCCGCGCCCATGGTGCCCCGAACGGTGGTGCCGCCCGCGTGGCCCTGAGCGGTGACCGTGCCCGAGCGAGCTCCGGCGGCCCGCCGAGCCGCCGCGCGGCCGGTGCGCCCGAGCCGCCCGACGGCCGCCGCGATAGGAGCCACGAGCGGCACGGCGTGGCGCCCCGACCCGTGGCCGGAGGCACGGCGAGCTCCCTCGGCGCGACGCGAGCCGGCGGCGCGCGGGGCGCCGGCGCCGGGGCGGTGGCCCGCGCGCAGCTCCCGCCCTCCGTACGCACCGTGCCGCCGGCGAGCGCCGCGCGCCCCCACGGACGACCGCTCCACGTGCTCAAGCGGCTCGCCGTCGCGCAGCGCGTCGCGCAGCCGCGAGCGAAGGTTGACTTGGGTCGCGAGCCCGGCGACTTCGCCGTCTGCGAACACGGGGAAGCCGGCCAAAAGTATCGCGGCGTCCCGGTCCTCCCGGCGGGGGGACGGCCTCCCGACCGCACCGCCGGCGGCGCGCGCGATCTTCGTGGCTGCCCCCTCGCCGTCACCGCGACGCGCGCCGCGACC
>DATHAN010000137.1:0-3226 GCA_035296645.1 Thermoleophilaceae bacterium | reverse complement strand
GAAGATGCCGTCGGCGGAGAGCATGCGGCGGTCGCGCAGCGCGACGTCCTCGAGCGAGCCGACGTCCACGCCGTCGACGAAGATGACGCCGGCGTGCTCGGGCTCTCCGAGCCGCGCCCCGCTCCGGTCGATGTCGAGCGGGTGGCCGTTCGCCGCCCGGAAGATGCGCTCGGGCTCGATCCCCACCGACTCCGCGAGCCGGCCGTGCATGCGCAGGCGCCGGTGGTCGCCGTGAACGGGCATGAAGTAGCGCGGCTCGAGCAGGTTGAGCATCAGCTTCATCTCCTCGGCGTAGCCGTGGCCCGAGGCGTGGATCGGCGCGTCGCGCGCGGTCACGACCTCGGCGCCGAGCTGGTAGATGCGATCGATCGTCTCGTTCACCGAGCGCTCGTTGCCGGGGATCGGCGTGGCCGAGAAGATCACCGTGTCGCCCTCGCGGAGCTCGACGTGAGGGTGCTCGGCGTGCGCCATGCGACGCAGCGCCGACAGCGGCTCCCCCTGGCTCCCGGTCGAGATCACCACGACCCTGTGCTCGGGGAGGTCCTCGATCTCGCGCACGCCCACGAGAATCCCCTCGGGCACCTCGATGTGGCCGAGCCGCCGCGCGATGTTCACGTACTTGCGCATCGAGCGCCCGACGAGCGCGACCTTGCGCCCGAGCGCGTCAGCCGCGTCGATCACCTGCTGCACGCGGTGGAGGTTCGAGGCGAACGAGGTGACGACGATGCGACCCCGGCAGCGCCCGAACACCTGCTCGAGGTGCGGCCCGACGCTCGACTCCGACGGAGCCCAGCCCGGACGGTCGACGTTCGTCGAGTCGGCGCACAGGAGCAGCACCCCCTCGCGGCCGAGCTCGGCGAGGCGCGCGACGTCGGCGGGCACGCCGTCCACGGGCGTCTGGTCGAACTTGTAGTCGCCGGTGAACACCGTCGTTCCGAGCTCGCACCGCAGCGCGACGGCGAACGCGTCCGGGATCGAGTGGGCCATCTTCACGAGCTCGAGCGAGAACGGCCCGGCCTCGACGTCCCGGCCGGCGACGAGCGGCTCGAGCGCATCCCCCGACAGGCGGTGCTCGTCGAGCTTCGAGCGCACCATCTCCACGGTCAGCGGGCCGCCGTAGATCGCCGGCACGGAATCCTCTCCGAGCTCGCGCAGGACGAACGGCAGCGCGCCCACGTGGTCCTCGTGGGCGTGGGTGAGCACGACCGCCTCGATGTCGCCGGTGCGCTCTCGCAGGAGCGAGAAGTCGGGGAGCACGAGATCGATCCCGAGCTGGTCCGGCGTCGGGAACATCAAGCCGGTGTCGACGACCACGATCCGGCCCTCGTACTCGACGAGGGTCATGTTCTTGCCGATCTCGCCGAGCCCGCCCAGGGGAAGCACGCGCAGCGCGCCGCTCATGCGACCCTCCGCGCCGCGCCCGCGACCCTGCCCCGCGGGACCGCTCAAACCGCGGTCAGGAGGCCGTGGCCCTCGAGCGCCGCGCGGATCGCGTCGACCTCCTCGTCGGAGGCGGGCACGAGCGGCAGCCGCGGGCCGCCGACGCGGTGGCCGAGGAGGTTGAGCGCGGCCTTGACGCTCGCCGTCGGAGGCGGCGCGTTGAGGGCGCTCACGACGGCCTCGATGTCGGCGGCGATCTCGTGGCGGCGCGCGGGCTCCGCGACCATCCGCCCTATCTCCTCGCCGATGACGTGCGAGGAGACGAGGATCCCGCCGGCCCCCCCCATGTCGAGCACCGGGGCGAGCATGTCGTCGTTGCCGGCGAGCAGATCGAGCCCCTCGATCGGCTCGACGTCGGTGGTGCGCGCCTGCTTGACCGCCGTGACGTTGGGGATGTCGGCGAGCTCGCGGAGCAGGTCGTTCGGCAGGTCGACGACCGACCGCGAGGGGATGTTGTAGATGACGACCGGCAGGTCGGTCGCGGCGGCCGACGCCCTGAAGTGGGCGACGAGCCCGCGACGGTTCGGCTTGTTGTAGTAGGGCGTGACCACGAGCACCGCGTCGACGCCGAGCTCGGTGGCCAGCTCGGTCAGGCGCACGGTGTGCGCGGTGTCGTTCGATCCGGTCCCCGCGATGACCTTCGCGTCGTCGGCGCACTCGGAGACGCCGATCCGCCACAGGCGCAGCTTCTCCTCGTCGTCGAGCGTCGAGGCCTCGCCCGTCGTGCCGGCGAGCACGAGGCCGTCGGAGCCGTGCGCGACCAGGTGGCGCATGAGGCTCGCGGCCTCGTCGTCGGCGAGCGCACCCCGTTCGTCGAACGGGGTGACCATGGCGGTGATTACGCCTCGGATGCGCATACAGCGATTATCCCAGGCGCGTGCCAGTCGGTGCTCTCGCCGGGCGGCGATCCGCCTCCACCACCCGAGGCAAACGCCCGGTCGCCGGCCAAAGACGACGAGTCCGCGTCGGCATAATGGTCGCTACGCGAATGACCCAGACCGTCGACACGAGGCAACGGACCGCCGTTCAGAAGCTCGGCATCAAGCCCGACGAGCGCGTCGAGGTCGCCGGCGACCTCGGCGTCGACCTGCGGCGCGAGCTGCGCGAGGCGCTCGGCCGGGGCTTCGTGCGCTCGGGCGAGCTCGATGCCGCGATCGTGCTCGTGGAGTCGCTCGAGGAGGCGGATCGGGTGATGGCCGCCTATCGCCCCAGGTTGCGTGACAACGGCGCGCTGTGGCTCATCACCTGGAAGCGCGGCCACGAGCGCTACCTCAACCAGATGCACGTGGTCCCGCCCGCGCGTGAGCTGGGGCTGATCGACAACAAGACCTGCTCGGTCGACGCCGAGCGCTCCGGGATCCGACTCGTCATCCCGCGCGCCCTGCGCGGTGGCGCGCGGCGCGCCGAGCTCGACGAGGACGGGTAGGGCGGCTTTCCGGCCGGCCGGGACTAGGGCTCGAGCAGGTGCTCGAGCCCTACCGTCGGCGAGCGCGCGAGCGACCCGATGCGCCGCACCGCGAGCAGCACCCCGGGCATGAACGACTCGCGGTCGATCGAGTCGTGGCGCAGCCCGAGGGTCTGTCCCGGCCCGCCGAAGATCACCTCCTGGTGGGCTACGAGCCCCGGGAGCCGAACCGAGTGGATCGGGTCGTGCACGTTGCCCCCGGCCTCGCGGATCAGCTCCGCGGTGCGCAGCGCGGTCCCCGACGGAGCGTCGAGCTTGCGGTCGTGGTGGAGCTCGACGATCTCGCACTCGGGCATGTGGCGGGCGATGCGCTTGGCGGCC
>DATHAN010000136.1:0-2946 GCA_035296645.1 Thermoleophilaceae bacterium | reverse complement strand
GACTTCGAAGGATTCGACCGTCGCAGGTCCTCCTGCGTCCGCCGCAAGCGGCGGGCGGCGGGAGCGAGACCGCCTGTCGTGGTTCGCCCTCGCCACCCTCAGGGGCGGTGTTCGCTCGGCTCGTCTCGATCCTCGGATCTGTCGACTCCAGCCACACCCTTCACGGTGTCGGCTAGATCACCGCTGACCTTCTTGGCGGCGTCAGCGCCCTCCGCGGCGACGTTCTTCGGGGTCGCCACGGCCTCTCCCGCGACGTTCTTCGGGATCACTGCGGCCTCTGGCGCCCCCTCGGCCGCGGTGTTCGCCGCGCCGCCCTCGGTCAGCGCCCCGGTCGCGGTGTTCGCCGCGCCGCCCTCACTCACGCTCTGGCTAATCGCACCGCGCTCGCTCACCGCCTCTTGCGCTGCGCTCCTGTCGGGCCTCGTCGGCCTTGCGGCCCTCGATCGCCTCGCGTTCGGCACGGCGCTCGCTCGCCTCGTGGGCCTTGCGCTCCTCGACTGCCTCGTCGGGCGGGATACCGGGTCTTGAAGCTTCCATGGTGACTCCTCCTCCTCAGAAAGACAGCACGGTCGTAGGGTTGTCCCCTTCCCCGTGCCCGGTCGTGTGAATCACCGTGCGATGGACTCGAGACACCGAGAAGTCTACCGCCACTCTTGAGGAGGGGAACGATCCAGACGACGTTCCGGCGGACGCGCTATCGGCTGGCGGTCGGCGGTCGACGCCGGGTCGCACGAGTGCGTACCACCACGGCGTTTCAAGCGCCGCTTTCCGCGCCACACGCGGCCTCTCTGCAATCGGGGCGCCCGGATTTGAACCGGGGACCTCACCGACCCGAACGGTGCGCGCTACCAGGCTGCGCCACGCCCCGAAGCTGGCGCGGATTCTAGTCGGCGCGGCGCCGCGCCAGGCACCAGCCGGGCGCGCGCGCCCTACTCTTCCCCGAACTCGAGCACGTACCGCGACAGCCGATCGCGGGCCTGCGGGATCGAGAGCCTGTCCTCGAACGCCTTCGGCGCCGGATCCTCGCCGCGCGCGAGCGCGACGAGCGCGGCGTGACGCGCGTCGACCTGGGCGAGCGCGGCCAGGCGCTCGAGCGCCTCCTTCGACTCGAAGTTCGGGAGCATCCCGTGCATCGCGAAGACGACGGTGTCCTCGATCGTCTGGGCGAGCCCGAGGAAGCCGCCGCGGCCGCCCGCCTCCGTACCGAAGCTGACGGTCGGCGGCGTCACCGCCCTACCCCGGAACCTGCCGATCAGCCGGCGCAGCTCGCCCACGTGTGCGGCCTCGTCCCGCCGCAGCTTGTCCACGAGGGCGCCCGCCCTGCCGCCGAGCGACGCGCGGGCGAGAGCCTCGTCGTATAGGCTCTGCTCGACGAGCTCGAGGGTGAGGGCGAAGTTCAGGGTTGCCAGGTCGCCAGCTCCCTCGAGCTTCGTCCGCTCCTCGGCGAGCGCCTCGTGCACGAAGGGCGCCACCGCCCCGAGGCCCCACGCGGCGCCGGCCGCGAGCGTCGCGCGCGCGAGGAACGCCTCGCGCGTCATCCCGCGCACCTCGACCGAGGCGAGCTCGGGGACGGCTAGTTCGCCGGTCGAGGCCGGAGGGCTCGAGCCGGTGTCCGCCGCCTTGGACGTCTCGCCCCCTCGCACCTCGTTGCCCCGCTGCCCGCTCACGACACCGGTGGCCGCAGGTTGGGGATCCCGCCGATCAAGTACGGGCGCACGCGGCTCGTCGCCTGCTCCATGGTCATCGGCTCGGCGAAGGGCCCGGTCGGGATCGAGCCGGCGAGCACGCCGCCCCCCTGGAACCCGCGCCCTGCGAGCTCGTTGAGCGCGGCGGCCTGGCGCGCCTCCACCGTGTGTATTCCGATGAGCGAGGACAAGAGCCCGCGGTCGAGGACGAACCGCAACTGGCCGAGGTACGCCGCCGCGCCGAGGTTCTCGAGCATCCCGGCGAACGCGAGGATTCCCCTCGGCCCGCGGTCGAAGATCGCGTCGAAGTTCGTCTTCGGCTTGCGGATCGGACGGCTGACCTGGTCGGCCAGGCGATCGAGCAGGCTGCGGTGCTCCGCCTCGTTCTGACGGACCTGCCTGATGATGCCGAGCGTGCGGCGTCCGCGAATCTCGTCGCCCTCGACGAGGCGCTCGTAGAAGTCGCCCTCGATGTACTCGAGGAACAGCGCGAAGTTGATGATCCCGCCGTCGCCCGGGCCGAACGCGCCCACCCCCCCGGCCTTGCGCTGGGTGATCCCCACCGTCTTCTGGCGACCGCACGCGGAGGCGACCGCGGCGAGCGCCGACACGCCGGCGGTCCCGCCGAGCGCCCGGAGGAAGCGCCGGCGCGAGCTCCCGTCGTCGATCAGCTCAGCGAGGGCGCCCCGCTCCTCCCCGCCTTCGTCGTCGCCGTGCACGGCGACCACCCGACTGTCTGCGTCCAAGCCCTCTCCTCTGGTCGGCGTACCGTGAGCGCCACATCGGGGCCCGAGACGCCACTACACGGGCGGGAACCCTACCGCTTGGACCCGTCGCGTGCGACCGCTGACACGCGGCGCTCAGCGTGCTCGGCGCGCCCGGTCAGCCCTTGTCGCCGTCGAGCTCGAGCACCGCGAGGAACGCCTCCTGCGGCACCTCGACGCGCCCGACCTGCTTCATCCGCCGCTTGCCGGCCTTCTGCTTCTCGAGCAGCTTGCGCTTGCGGCTCACGTCGCCGCCGTACAGCTTGGCGGTGACGTCCTTGCGCACCGGCTTGACCGACTCGCGCGCGATGATCTTCGAGCCGATCGCCGCCTGGATCGGGACCTCGAACTGCTGCCGCGGGATGCGCTCCTGGAGGCGCTCGGTGAGCGAGCGCCCCGCGGGGTAGGCCTTCTCCCGGTGCACGACCATCGACAGCGCGTCGACCTGCTCGCCCGCGAGCAGGATGTCGAGCTTGACGAGGTCGGAGGATCGCTCG
>DATHAN010000135.1:0-5480 GCA_035296645.1 Thermoleophilaceae bacterium | reverse complement strand
GAGCGCTTCGCGACGCTCCACGACCGGCGGCCGAACCCCGCGCACGCGGCGATCGCCGAGCTCGAGCGCCGCGGGCTCGTACGCGCGGTGATCACCCAGAACGTCGATCGGCTGCACCGCGCGGCGGGCACCCGTCGGCTCGTCGAGGTTCACGGGTCGATCGAGTGGAGCGTGTGCCTGCGTTGCGGTGGCCGCGTGGGGCTCGACCGGGTGCTCGAGCTGCTCGGGGGCGGCGACGGCGCTCCGGAGTGCGCCTCGTGCTGCGAGCCGCTCAAGCCCGACGTCGTGCTGTTCGGCGAGCTGCTCCCGAGCCGCGCGATGGACGAGGCGTGGTCGCTGGCGGGCGAGGCCGACCTCATGCTGTGCGTCGGGTCCTCGCTCGAGGTGTTCCCGGTCGCGGGCCTCCCGGGCTTGACGCGCGACGCCGGCGGACGGCTCGCGATCGTCACCCAGGGGGCGACCGCTTACGACGACGACGCCGAGGTCAAGCTCTCCGGCGACGTGGCGGAGGAGCTCGAGCGCGTGATGGCGGAGCTCGCCTAGGGGTGGAGCCCGGATCGGCGGCCATGCTCGGTCGGCGAGCGGCGCTCGGCTAGCCGGCCGCTTCGCCCGAACGCGGTCAGTCCATCTAGTCGTACGAGCGGCCGAGGTGCTCGAAGCGCGCCTGCCGGGCGCCGACCTCGCGGCCGTTGATCCAGGCGCGCCCGGGCGAGCGCGGCTCGGTGTCGAGCCGGCGCCGCGCAGCCATGGTGAGTCCGAGTGCCCGCCGGCGATCACGGGGGCTCGGGAGGCGGCGTACCGTGGCAAGGTTCATCTATGACATCTTCTCCCTCCGGCGGCGGGTGCTCCATGGCCCGGTGGCCAAACCTGCCGCTCGTCCGCTGTGCTCGCGTCGATACGTGGTCGAGGCTATTCCCGCGTCGATCCGCGGGCGTGAACGACGCGTGAAAGTCGTGGACGGGCCGTCGCTGGCGAGCGCGAAACTTGCCCGTCAGCGCGCGCGCCGCCGCGCGAGCGCCTTCTCCATGCGCTCGACGGCCGCTGCGACCGTGCGCCGCTGGGCGTCGGCGAGCTCCGCGTCGAGGGCGGCGTTCGCTACATCGGCCACCGCCTCGCGGTGCTCCCTGACCGCGGCCAGCGCCGGCCCGAGCGGCGTCTCGCGGCCGAGCTCCGACAGCATCGCCTCGAGCGCGACGCGCGCCTGGAGGGCGGCCTCGCGAAAGCGCTCGGCGTCGAGGTCGAGGCGGGCGCGCAGCAGCAGCTCCTCGCAGACGAGGACCGAGGAGTTCGCTCCGAGCGCCGCGGCGAGGCGCTCCTGCGGCCCTCCGCGCGCCCGCCGGCGTGCCCTGGGTGCGGGTGGGCGCGGCAGGTCGACGGCCTGCTCGAAGCGGCCGTAGGCCACGGCGTCACCCTCGCCGTAGCCCACGCGCCGCACGAGCGCGTGACTCTCCGCGACGACCGGCACGTACGGGTCCGCGACCGCCGCGCGATGCGCCCGCAGCATCCGGTTGACCTCGACGAGCGCGTCGCTCACCGCCTGCGCGAGCGCGTCTCGATCGCCCTGGAGGCGCTCGAGCCATGCGGCCGCGGCGGGCCGGTCGGCGAACGGCTCGGCGGCGATGACCGTGACGCGCGAGGAGTGGGCTCGGACGGGCGCGTCCGCGGTGACCGGCCGCGCTTGGAGCCGCCGGCGCCGGCGGCTCGGCGCGCGCTCGACCTCGACCGTCGACATCACGATCACCCGCTCGGGCGCGGCGTTGCTGGAGGGGCGAACGAGGTACCGCCCATCGCCCGGGCCGAGCGGGAACCCGAACTCGAGCCCGACGCCGGCGAACGGGCCGTGACGGTCGCCGTCGGCGCCCGGCTCGGCCACGTGTCGGCCGGGTGCGCTAGTCGCCGCGGTTGGAGCCGCGCGCGGGGATCGAGTACTTCGAGGGCCGCTTGCCGATCGGCGGGTTGTCGATCTCGCCGATGCGGGCGATCAGCTTGTGCCAGTCGCGGCGCTTGAGCACCGAGCGGACGCCGCCACGGCCGTCGTCACGCGCCGGCCGGAAGCCGACATGGATGTGATCGGCGTGGTCGGCCATTCGACGCGTCGGTCCCCCGAGCCTGAGGAGCGAGATGATCTGATGCGGCTTCATCGTGCCCTGAAGCATCATGAGCCGCTTGACCGCCTGGTAGGGGAGGCCGCCGCGCCCCTGGTTGCCGAGCACGGGCTGACCGTTCAGGCGGGAGATGTCGACCGCGTTGCCGGACGAGTGAGCGGAGACGTTCCCCGAGGTCGTGTAGTAGCTGTGCCCGCACTTGAGCGAGGTGATCATCGGCTTGAAGCCGACCTCGGTCAGGTAGGCGATCACCGCCAGGACCTGCCGGCTGACCTGCCCGCGCTCGACGTCCTTGCGCCCGCACCCGTAAATCTCGATGCGGTCATCGGCGAGGACGCGCTTCTCAAGCTGAGCCTTGGACATCATCAGAATCTGGCCGACCGACGAGTTGCCGTGGAGCACGTTCTTGCCGGAGGCGCGATAGATCGCGGTCGCCTCGAGGAGCTTCCAGCCGTCGAGGATCGGCTTTGGGTCGATCTCCGGGGCGCCCTTGCCGGCCGGACGGATGGCGAAGGACACATGGGGGTCGAGCCGGTCGTCGTCGCCCACTCGCCCCACGATCGTGTCGGCGATGACACGGGAGCCCTTGCGGAGCGGCACGAGCCGGAAGTCCTTCCTGTCGAAGCGGCGGGTGTCGAGGAAGTAGCCGGCGAGCGAGCCGGGCGCGGCGGCCGAGTTCGGGACGTTGAGCGGATCGTCCTGGTAGGCGGCCATCTGCTCGGCGCCGCCGTGTCGGCGGGCGTGCGGGCGGTCGGGGTAGGCGAACAGGCGCTCCTTGACGAACGGGGCGTTGTAGCGAGAGCCGCCGGACTGGGCGCCCGCACCGTCCGTCGCGCCGAACGCGTCGGCGAGGCCGGCGCCCGCTCCGCCGCCGGTCTGCCGGCCGGCGCTCGCGGGCTGGGTCGGGCGCGGATCGCCGCTCCCCGACGCGCCGGGGCGACGTGCAGCCGCCTCCGCCATCTGCCTGCGCGCGTCCGCCGTCGGGACGGGGTGCCTCGCGGCGAGCGAGCCGAGACCCGCGTAGGTGAACCGGTTGCCGAAGTTGTCCTGGAGCACGATGTAGT
Organism: Thermoleophilaceae bacterium; assembly: GCA_035296645.1. Classification (GTDB taxonomy): domain Bacteria; phylum Actinomycetota; class Thermoleophilia; order Solirubrobacterales; family Thermoleophilaceae; genus JACCUC01. Next base: position 2,311 of record DATHAN010000135.1, on the reverse strand, counting down.
TGCCGAGACGCCGCGACCGGCCGATCTTTCGCACGATCCCGTCGTTGACGGCAGTCACCGCCGCGCCCCGCTTGCCGAAGATCCGGATGCTCTTTCGGTCGGGATCGCCGGATATCATGCGCGCCGGGTTCTGGCCGGGCTTGACCCGTCTGCGCGCCTCACGTGCCGAGACGTCGTCCGCGTACTTGACCTCGCCGCGCACTGGGAAGCGCGCCTCGGCGAGCCCGGTCACGGCGCCCACGAGGTCGGGCGACAGGCCGGCGATCAACCGCGCGCGCAAGATGACCGAATCGACGTACCAGTTGGCGTGGTTGTAGGCGAAGACCGCCTTGCGCATGTTCTTCGGAGCGCCTGACGCCTTGAGGTAGCGCGCCGCCGCGAAGATCGAGTCGACCGGGCTGTAGGGATCCTTGCGGCCGTCCTTGTTCGCGTCGACCCCGTACTGCTTCCATGTCGGGGGCATGAACTGCATCCACCCGAGCGCCCCCGCCGAGGAGACGTTCAGGTTGCGGCCGTAGTTGGTCTCGATCTCGCAGATGGCCGCGAGGTACTCCCAGCGGATGCCGTGCTCCATCCCCGCGGACTGGAAGATCGGCAGGAGGAAGGGCGGGATTCTGAAGTTGCGAATCGCGATGTTCGGCGCTCCGGAGATGGGATCGCGGCCGTTGTCGGCCATGTAGCCGGGGGCCGAGGGCCTCGGCGTGCCGCCGGGCGTATGGGTCGGCGCCCGGCCCGCGCGCCGTCGTGCCGACCGTCCCGAGCGACGGCTCGACGGCCGGCCGCGACTCCCGCGTCGAGATCGAGGCTTAGACGACCCGCCACGGCGGCCGCGCGGCTTCGAGCGCGGCTTGGAGCCCGGCTTCGGCTTCGGCTTCGGCTTCGGCTTCGGCTTGGGCCTCGGCTCCGGCGGCGGCTTGGGTGGCCCCGGAGACGGAGGGGTGCTACTCCCACCGCCGCCGGCGCTGCCGCCGGTGCTTCCGCCGCCGGCGCTGCCGCCGGTGCTTCCGCCGCCGTCCTGCTGGGTGCTGCTCGGCGGCGCGCTTGGCGCCGGGTCGGAGCCGCCCTGAGCCATCGCGGCGCTGCCGATGATCAGCACCAGGGCGGCGAGCATCGCCCCAGCGAGCACAACTTGGGTCCATCGCTTTTTCATCCCGCTCCCTCGCGGCGCCGGGTCGGCAGCGTGAAGACTCGGAGCAAGCTAGCAAAGCCTCCGCGCACGGACGTCACGCTACTTGCTGGGTTCGAGATCTGCAACAGGGAACCGTCCGTTCGAAAGCGTTCGTGCACGGTAATGGGGCGGGCGGAGAGATCTCGCCCCTCCGGAGCGCGATTCTCGCTTATTTCATCGGCAGATGCGCCGCTTCCTTTACCCCAGCGTGCGGATGGGAGCCCGCGCGGGGCGGCGGACTTTCCGCCGGGCGGCCGCCGGGGCGTTCTGGGCCAGGCGAGTATCGCGCCCACTCGGCCTCGGATACGCCCAGCGGGACGCGAGGCGTTCGCTCCGCACGAGGCGCCCGGAACGGTAACCCGCGCGTGCACGCCCGCGCGGGTAAGGGCGCCCGAGACGAGCGCTCTTACCCGCGCGAGCGAATGGGTCGTTGCTCGACAGCCCCCGCCTCGGCGAGCGCCCGCGCTCGTGTCTGCCTGCCCCGCACGGGCGTCAACCTGACTGTGGAGGCGTGATCAGCATACAGTCAGTCTCTACTTGAGGTCGAAGCTCCCTGTTTTCGTACGGGCCGGAGTCGGTCGTCCGCTACGCTGCCGCGCGTGCCGTCGGACTCCGAAGACCCGAAGCTCGTGGACCGGCTGTCGCGCCAGAGCGAGGAAGCGCTGGGGCGGATCGCCGAGGAGCTGGCGGGCAATCCCGTCGTCGCCGGCGCGCTGTCGCGCGCGTTCTCGGCCCGCGAGAAGGCTGTGCAGGCGCAGGAGGTCGCGATGGGCGCGCTCGGGATTCCCTCGGCCGCCGACATCGAGCGGCTTACGCGCCGACTGAGGTCGGTCTCGCAGCGGCTAGAGGGGGTCGAGGACTCGCTCGACCGCGTGGAGTCGCGGCTCGAGGCCGTCGCCGCGACCGCGAGCGAGTTCGAGGAGGGCGCGGAGGCGCGCGTCGAGAGCCGGCTCGACGAGATCTCCCGTGATCTCGCTTGGCTCCGCGAGGCGCTGATCCCCAGCTCCGAGCTGCCTCCGCGCAGCCAGGAGCGGTTGACGGTGGGGCAGTCGCCCACACGCCCGTCGCGGACGGGCGTGCGCGCCGGCGCGGCCGGCTCCTAGGCCAGGACCGCCGCCGCCACCTCGCCGAGTCGCAGCCCGG
>DATHAN010000134.1:0-2516 GCA_035296645.1 Thermoleophilaceae bacterium | reverse complement strand
CCTGTACGAGGCCGCGGAGAAGGCCAAGGTCGAGCTCTCGACGACCCAGGAGACGCAGATCAACCTGCCGTTCATCACCGCGGACCAGTCGGGGCCGAAGCACCTCGACACGCGGCTCAGCCGCTCGAAGCTCAACGAGCTGACCGCCGAGCTGCTCGACCGCGTCGTCGGGCCGACCAAGCAGGCGCTCTCCGACGCCGGACAGTCGGGCGCGGAGATCGATCACGTGGTGCTCGTGGGCGGCATGACGCGCATGCCCGCGGTCCAGGAGAAGGTCAAGGAGCTGACCGGCAAGGACCCGCACCGCGGCGTCAACCCCGACGAGGTCGTCGCCGTCGGCGCCGCGATCCAGGCGGGCGTGCTCTCGGGTCAGGTCAAGGACGTGCTGCTGCTCGACGTGACCCCGCTCACCCTCGGCATCGAGACCAAGGGCGGCGTCATGACCAAGCTCATCGAGCGCAACACGACGATCCCCACACGCAAGTCCGAGGTCTTCTCGACCGCCGAGGACAACCAGCCCTCGGTCGAGGTGCACGTCCTTCAGGGCGAGCGCGAGATGGCCTACTCGAACAAGTCGCTCGGGAAGTTCCAGCTCACCGGGATCCCGCCGGCGCCGAGGGGCATCCCGCAGATCGAGGTCACCTTCGACATCGACGCGAACGGGATCCTCAACGTCTCGGCCAAGGACCTCGGCACGGGCAGGGAGCAGAAAATCGAGATCAAGGCGGGCTCGGGCCTCTCCGAGGACGAGGTCCAGCGAATGGTCCAGGACGCCGAGGCGCACGCCGAGGAGGACCGTCGCCAGCGCGAGCTCGTCGAGGCGCGCAACACGGCCGAGAACGCCGCCTACCAGGCCGAGCGCCAGCTCTCCGAGATGGGCGACACGGTCGACGCCTCGGCGCGCTCGGAGATCGATGCGGCGATCAAGGAGGTGCGCGACTCGCTCGGCTCGGAGGACGCGGGCGAGATCGGTGCCAAGACGCAGGCGCTCCAGGAGGCCTTCCACCGCGTCTCCGAGCAGATGTACGCCGCCGCCTCGCAGGCGAGCGCCGGCGGCGACGGCGCGGGTGCAGGCGACGGCGCGGCCGCCTCGGCCGACGGCGCCTCGGCTGACGAGGAGGAGGTCGTGGACGCCGAGGTCGTGGAGGGCGAGGACCAGCGATGACTCCAGCGGAGCGCGAGGTCCCGAGCGAGGCCGCGGTCCGAGCGGAGCTCCGCGAGGAGCACGGGCCGCGGGCCTCGAGCTCGCCGCCGGAGGGCCGCGAGACGACACGGGGTGACGGCGCGCCCGAGGAGGCGGGCGGAGAGGGCGCGGCTGGAGAGGGCGTCGGCGGACAGCCCGCGGCCGGTGACGGTCCCGCGGCGCCCGCCGGGAACGCTCCCGACGGCGCGGGGCCCGCGGAGGACTCGGGCGACGCCGACCCCCTCGCCGAGGCCGAGCGCCAGCGCGACGAGTACCTCGCGCTCGCCCAGCGCACGCAGGCCGACTTCGAGAACTTTCGCCGCCGCGCCGTGCGTGACGCGGCCGCCGCGGGCGCGCGCGCAAAGGCGGGCCTCGTGCGCGAGCTCCTGCCGGCGGTCGACAACCTCGAGCGCGCGCTCGCGGCCTCCGACCACGCCGACGACGGCTTCGCGCGCGGCGTCCAGATGGTCCACGGCGAGCTGATCGGCGCGCTCGAGCGCAACGGAGTCGCGGCGTTCGAGCCCGAGGGCGAGCCCTTCGACCCGACGGTGCACGAGGCGATCTCGACGCAAGCGGCTGACGGTACGGAGCCGGGCGTGGTGCTCGACGTGGTCGAGAAGGGCTACCGCCTCGACGAGACCGTCCTCCGTCCGGCGCGCGTGGTCGTGTCCGCCTAGGCGAGCGTAAGGAAGCGGATGCCCGCGGTGAAGGATCCCTACAAGACGCTCGGCGTCGACAAGAAGGCCTCCGACGAGGACATCAAGAAGGCGTACCGCAAGCTGGCGCGCCAGTGGCACCCCGATCGCAACCAGGGCGACCCGTCCGCCGAGGAGCGCTTTAAGGAGATCCAGGAGGCGTACGGCATCCTCTCCGACCCCGAGAAGCGCAAGCAGTACGACGCCGGCGGCGGCATGTTTGGCGGCTTCGGCGGCGGCGGCTTCGACCCGGGGTCGGTCCGCGGCGGCTTCTCGAACATCGGCGACATCCTGTCCGACCTGTTCGGCGGTGGGGGCGCCCCGGGCGGGGGCTTCGGCGGGCCGGGCGGCCCGGGCGGCCCGAGCGGAGGACGCGCGCGCGCCGGCGAGCGCGGCCGGGACCGCGAGGTCGAGGTCCACCTCTCGTTCGATCAGGCGATGACCGGCGCCCAGGTGTCGGTGACCGTCCCGATGTCGGCGCCGTGCCCGACGTGTCAAGGCACGGGTGCGCGGCCCGGGACCTCGCCGCGCGTGTGCCCGCGCTGCCAGGGCCGCGGCATCGAGTCGGAGGGACAGGGCCTGTTCTCGATCTCGCAGCCGTGCTCCGAGTGCGGCGGGACGGGCGCGAAGATCGACGA